>NZ_JBNNVB010000026.1:0-82218 GCF_050280325.1 Lysinibacillus sp. NPDC093216
GCGACTATCTCCTATAGGAAATCCAACAGATTCCCCAGTTGTCCGGATCAACTGGAAATTCTATCGGAAAGAGCTCTTACTACTAATATACGAGGGGGAGAATAATGAAAAAATTATTTATTGTATTACTAGCAGCATTTGTATTTGCAGTAGTAAATCCAACTAAATCAGAAGCAAAAGTGATGTATGATGGAGCAGAAGTTGTAAAAGGCCAAACAGGAAAAATGACCTTTAAAAAAGACATCAAGGTGTACAAGAAAAATCCAAATGGTACGTTTGATTCGTTAGTGGTAAAGCGAAATAACTTCTTTAAAACGTATGATATTGAAAAATATGATGACAAAACGTTCTACCAAATGGGGCAATATCGAGTACAAGCAACAGATTTGGTAGTTTTCAAAGAAGTGCCAATAAAAATTCGTTCATCTTTCTATAACAATCCAACTTATATTTATATTAATCGTGATGGTATTACTAATAGTTACGGAAGTTACTTCAGAGAACAAGAAGGCTACTCGTATATTTCTTTCTCGGATACAAATAATGGACAAAAACTTAATTTTTGCTCTGGCGATAGTGATGGTTCTTACGATCCGTGTCTTTATTATCTCGGTACAGATCTTAAGATCGCTGAGACAAAATCGAGAGATAGCAATGTACGTTATGAGTTAACAAAAGATGCAGGTGGGAAAAGCACGCCATTAAACGAAGTTAAAACTGAAACAATGTATGCAAAGGGAACCACTTTTTCATCGTATGGTACTGAAGTTAATGGTTATCTAGAAGTATCGGACTCAAAAGGTTACACTTGGCTTCCGGTAGATTTATTAAAGCCAGTTGGAGATAAGTGATAGATTAGGAATTATATAAAGCCCTCTTATTAATATTTGTTAAGGGGGTTTTTTTATATGGTAGGTTGACTTGCGGATAATTGTACACAATTTATAAGTAGTACACCAAATATAGAAAATTGGTGGAATGGTAGAAGGGTAAAATTATGTTGAGGTAAAACACAACACATTGTTTTTGTTAAATTTATCCTTCGTTATAATGTTTTTAGTAAAATATTGGAATGTTAGTGTGTAATACTAAGAAATTATATGTTTTCTAAACTTAATTAAGTAGGAGGAGAATAATGAAAAAATTTTTTATGGTGCTACTAGCAGCATTTGTATTAGCTGTAGTAAATCCAACAAAATCAGAAGCAAAAGTGATGTATGATGGAGCAGAAGTTGTAAAAGGCCAAACAGGAAAAATGACCTTTAAAAAAGATATCAAGGTGTACAAGAAAAATCCAAATGGTACGTTTGATTCGTTAGTGGTAAAGCGAAATAACTTCTTTAAAACGTATGATATTGAAAAATATGATGGCAAAACATTTTACCAGATGGGGCAATATCGGGTACAAGCAACAGATTTGGTAGTTTTCAAAGAAGTACCAATAAAAATTCGTTCATCTTTCTATAACAATCCAACTTATATTTATATTAATCGTGATGGTATTGCTAGTAGTTATGGAAGTTACTTCAGAAAAGAAGAATTATGGGGTATTTATTTCAAGGATACAAATAATGGACAACTTCTGAAGTATTGCGACAGTGGTGATGGTACTTACGAATTTTGCTATGAATATCCTGGTACAGATCTTAAAATCGCTGAGACAATATCGAGAGATAGAGGTGTACGTTATGAACTAACAGGAGATGCAGAAGGGAAAGGCGTTCCATTAAAAGAATCTAAAACTGAAAGATTTATGAAAAAGGGAAGTATTGTTTATTCATGGTATAATGAAATTAATGGTTATATATATGTAGTCGATAAGTTAGAGGGAAGACACGATAGTGCTGTTTGGCTTCCGATGAATTTATTAAAGCCAGTTGGAGATAAGTGATAGATTAGGAATTATATAAAGCTCTCTTAATAAGTATTTGTTAAGAGGGCTATTTTTTATGGTTGGTTGATATGCGAACAGGATGTTTGATGATGTCTTGGACTTAGCTGGAACTTTGAGGTTTTTGAGCAATGTATGTAGAATGAGCAGAAAATGAAGAAGAATGAATGTCATACCTAACTAGGTGTGGCTTTTTATTATGTTTCATAATTTTTGTACTTACAACCCATTATATAAGTAGATGGGAGGTGTTGATTTATGGAGTATGAATATAAAGTGAAGTTTTACTTTGACGAAGGTCGTGAAGAAGAATATAAAATCAAGAATAATATTGAACAAGAAACTTTTACAGAAGAACTTTCAAATGGGCTCAATGAGAAGTCTTGGTATTCATTTACTGAAACAGAACATTATAAAACGATTTTAATCAGTACTAAAGAGGTTTATCAAGTAGTAGTAGAAAAAAATATTTTAGAATTTGATTAATCAAATGTTGAAGTCACATCTAACTTGGTGTGGCTTTTTGGCTTTAATAAGGCTGTTTTCTAAAAGTATGTAGCTGTTAAAAAATAAAGACAGGATAAATCTACAAATTGATGTAGAATCAATTCTGTCTTTTTTTGATTTTTCATAAATTGAAGCACACGGCTCATTGAAATATTAAACTTTTGCTATCAAAATTTACGTACAAATGTTTGATACATTATAGCAGTTAGAGATGCGATTTCATCATTGATTGCTTCAATGTGGATACGATTCGTTAAATTTGTATTTGTATTTTCTAAATTTTTAATTACAGCAATCTTTTCACCATTTAACGTTAAAGTTCCTGAATTAGTGTAATCTTTCTCAAATTGGTACACGTCCCTGTTGATCAGAAAAGTTTGCACCTTTTCAATTAATTGCACACGCTTTTGTGTAATTGAAACCTTATCCATTGCATTACGGCTATATAGTGTATAACGAATACCTGTAAATATGCAATCGATTTTGTATATTGAATTATTATCAATTGAAATAGCATTATAGCAATATGGCATTCCGTATCGGAGAAGCGTATGAAACAGTTGTGTTAGGATACGGTGGCGATTTTTTTTGAGGATACTTATCACTTTGTTGTCCTTGTTATAAATGGGAATGCTTGTGTGATATTAATCTAATTCTGGGATGCTATATGAATAAATCTGCAATGATGTCTCTCCTCAATTATCTCTTAAATAATTCAATCAATGTCAATTTTAATATAAAATTGATATCTTTGTCCAAATGAATTGTACCGTTAGCTGAATAACAACCTTTTTTTAGAAAACTGCCTTTTTTATGAACTCTACAACGTCATGGTTTTTCAATAGCCGATGCAGAAAATGTAATTCATCTTGGGTCAACAATTAACAGAAGTCTCTTCAAATGTTGTGTATAAATGGAAATATTTATGCGAATACATCTGATTTGAGGTATTATTAAATGAAAGATGTCATTATTATCTAGGAACAAAATGCTGGAATAGGAGAGGTTTTATTGAATGATAAAAAATGGGGGATAGTGTTCTCGTTTATTTTCGGTGGTTTAGCTATTTTCCTTATATTGATTCTGTTGACTGTTTCGTTTTTTGGTCAAGAAATAATAGAATACCTTAGAGATGGGTTTTCAGAGAAATACTAGATATATTTCATTTTGACGTTGAAGAAATGGAGGGAGGGGATTACATGACTAAAAAACAACATCATATTCCATTTTTGAAAAGACCTTGGGTATCTTCTATTGGTGTATTCGTATTGTCACAAATCATCTTTATTACATTTGAAGTAACAGGGTGGATACCTAATTATCGAGATTTTGGTGGAACGTTATTTGGAAGAATTACTGAAGCCTCAATTTTCAGAGAGTGGTTTACTTTTTATGAAACACAACATTTTAATTTACTTACTATCTTTTTTGGTGTCGTATTTCTCGTGCCTGGAATAATAGGTGCGATAAAAAACGTTTTTTCACTAAGGTCTACATAAGTAAAGTCTAGTGACAATATAAATAGAGCATTCACCCATTAAAGGGGCTGTCGGTAGACAGCCCCTTCTATAAACTATGTTGAAAGCCTCCAATTCTCAGCAGCTTGTCGAATATTAATAAAATGACGATACACACCTTCTTCTTTAATAAGTGAATGATGCGTCCCTTTTTGGATAACTTTACCGTCTTCAATGACAATAATTTGATTTGCATTTTGTATCGTGGATAGACGGTGAGCGATGATGATTGTTGTTTTTCCTTGAATTAATTCATCTAGTGCAGCTTGAAGGAGCGTTTCGTTTTCAGGATCAAGACTTGCAGTCGCTTCATCTAATATAATAATAGGTGCATTTTTCAAAATAGCACGTGCAATTGAGATTCGTTGTTTCTCACCCCCTGAAAGCTGTAAGTTTTGAATGGTATTTATCGAAATACGAATCTGTAATGGAAAGTAGAGCAAGTTTTATGATGATCAGTAACCCCCTTTTATGTTTAACCTCTAAATATTTGCTGCCTATATTCCTTTGGTGTTAAATCGGAATAGCGTTTAAATAACTCTGAAAATCTACCTGCACTTTGATAGCCTACTGTTCGAGCAATTTCGTTAATAGGGAGCTCTGTATGAGCTAGTAATTTCTCAGCCTGATGAACACGTTGTTTTTGAATATACTCGGTAATTGTGCAATGATACACTTCTTTAAATAATTTTTTTAATTTTGTAGCACCCATGCAAGAAATTTTAGTTAAATGATCTAAAGTTAGTTGTAGGGCGTAGTACTTTTCTATATGAGTGGCTACATGTTCAATTTGGTGAATATCTTCTTTAGAAATTTGTGAGCAATGACAAGTTTCATTGAAAAGTACACGTTCCATTATAAGGGCTAATGCTTCATATACTTTCCCTTCATAAAAAAGTGCAGAGGTCAGATCAGCACCACGATAAGCCGCTATTTGTCGAAGTAGGATTACCATTTCTGGAAAAGTAGCTGTGGCTTTTAGTGTTGTTAATGCTTGACGTGGATTCACATATTTTTCACCATATTTATGTGCTAGGAATTGATCACAAAAAATAGGGGTAAACTCAATACCGATTGATTGTACTGGAATATTTTTATGAATAATAGCGCTATATTTTTCTCCTTTTCCCCAATAACTTTTAATATAACCTGGCTTTAATGGATGGTAAGGGTTAAGCTCCTCACCTGAAATAGATTCATAGTATGTGACGGTTAAAAGTTCAGGCATTGTTAATTCTAACTGATAATCCTCAAAAAAATAAAAATCATGAATGAGAATAGAAAACATGTCCTCAAAATGGTATATCCAATAATAACCTTTACCTAAAGTTGGATCGATTGTATATGTAGTACCTACTGAGTTATATTTGCTCATTTGGTCAAATTTTGAAAAACCATTTTCTAATAACAGAGGTTTAAAATGATGAGATGTCATCTGATTTCTCCTTTCCTCAATTAGACTTTCCTCTTCCTTGATTGGACGTAAACATAGTGTAGTTATTTTTTTATGTACTACTATTTATTATAATAGATAATGATAATCATTATCAATAAAATATAAGAAAATATAGTAATAATTACTACAAAAAGGAAGGTGGATGTAGATATGTATTCTCAAACAATGCAGCAAAAATCTCTAACTACTAAAGATTTAATTACAATCGGTATTTTCTCAGCACTGTTCTTTATATTCATGATGATTGGATCAGCCTTTTTTGCTCCCAATCCTGTATTAACGTTTTTAATGCCAGCTGGCGCTGCTCTATTAACGGGACCTATTTATTTATTAATGATTGCTAAAGTACCGAAATTTGGTCCTATTCTTATTTTAGGAATATTGTTAGCGATTATTACATTCGTTACAGGGATGTACTGGTTATGGTCATTAGCCTGTATAGGATTAGCTATAATTGGTGAATTAATAGCATCGATTGGTAAGCATAAAAATATATCAATTAATATTATAAGCTATATTGTTTTTTCACTTCATCCAATGGGTTCTTACGTAATGCTGTGGTTTAACCAACAAGCGTATAAAGAGTATTTGGTAGGTCAAGGAACAGAACAAGCTTATATGGATACGATGTTAACAACTGCCCAAAATTGGATGTTACCAACAATGATTGTTGGCACAATGCTATGCGCTTTGATTAGCGGTTTATTGGGAAAAAAATTATTGAGAAAACAGTTTGAAAAATCTGGAGTGCTGGCATAGGCAGGGCGGTGAACTTATGAATAAGGAAGAAGAATTGCAGGGCAATATGCATATGCATGTTTTCACCGTCAAACTTGATCCAAGAACGATAGTATTTCTACTAATGTTAGTAAATGCAACGGTTTTTTTGTCACCTTCTTTTCAATTTGAACTAATATTAATGGCCATAATATTTTGTCTTTGCTTTCTGATGGGGATGTTTTCTTTTTCATTGAAAATGATGCTTGGATACGGGTTTATTCTAGTAGTTCACTTAGTAAGTGAAATATTTTTGACAGGTGCGTGGGAGCTAATGTTTGTATCATTTGCAATGTTTATCAGAAAAATATTCCCGTGTGTTGTAATGGGTGGTTTATTAGTTGGAACCACAAAGATAAATGAATTTATGACGGCTTTAGGAAAAATAAGAATTTCCAAAAAGGTAATTATTCCATTAGCTGTAATGTTACGCTATTTTCCAATGATTGGTGAGGATTGGCGATATATAAAGGATGCTATGAAGTTGAGAGGCATCTCACCCTCCATAATAGGTTTTCTAAAAAATCCTGTGCAAACGGTTGAATGTATTTACGTCCCTTTAATGATGGCAGCCTCAAAAATTGCTGATGAATTATCTGCTGCTAGCATAGCGAGAGGGATTGAAAATCCGAAAGAGCGTTCTTGCTTTCAACATGTATCATTCCAATTCAGTGATAGTATTGTAATATTTATATTTACATTTTTTGTGTTCGGAGGAGTGTTCATATGTTGAAAGTCGAGCAATATTCATTTCATTATACAGATGAGAAAAGTGAAGGTATAGAAAATATAAATATTCATGTAAAAAAGGGACAGTGCATTTTACTGTGTGGTAAAAGCGGCTGTGGTAAAACAACTATTATCCGAGCAATTAACGGTTTAATTCCTTATTTCTATTCTGGAAAGCTAAAAGGGCAAGTGTTGTTAAATAATCAACCTGTAGAAAATAGGAAAATGTATGAATTAAGCGAACAGGTTGGGACGGTGTTCCAAAATCCGAGGTCACAATTCTTTAATGTGGATACTGATAGTGAGATTGTATTTGGAATGGAAAATATGGCATATCCAAAAGAAATGATGGAAGAACGAATGCGGCAAATTACGTCTGAGCTTCGTTTAGAAAGGCTTCGTCGACGCAATATTTTTCATTTATCGGGGGGAGAAAAGCAAAAGATTGCTTTTGCAAGTGTGTATGCTGTAGCACCCGATATTTTTGTATTAGATGAGCCTTCCTCTAATTTAGATGCGACTGCTATTGAGGATTTAAAAGACATGATTGCATTACTAAAAATGCAAGGTAAAACAATTATTGTATCGGAGCATAGACTTTACTATTTAAAAGAATTAATTGATAGAGCCATTGTATTAAATAAGGGACAAATTGTATCAGTTTACTCACAAAAGGATTTTTTACAGCTTTCAGATCTTCAACTGAGGCAATTAGGACTCCGCACACTTTATTTAGACAATGTACAGTTTCAACATAAATCGCTACCTGCTGAACAAAAAGTTCATGAGCTTGTTGTGAAGGATGTCACTATATCGCACAAAAAAAGAAAGGTATTAGAAAATATTCAATTCACAGCAAAAAGCGGAGAAATAATTGCAATCACAGGACATAATGGTGCAGGAAAAACGACCTTTGCTAGAGCGATATGTGGTCTACATAAACTATCATCAGGAAATATTTATTTTAATAAACAAAAACTAACATTGAAAAAACAGGCTCAGCTTTCCTATATGGTAATGCAAGATGTCAATTATCAGTTATTCGCAGAAACGGTTGAAAAAGAATGTGTATTTGGGGTGAAAAATCCCAATCCGAATTTAGTACGAAAAGCATTGGAGGAAATGGATTTATTAGAACTGGTCAATCGACACCCGAATACATTATCAGGAGGACAAAAACAGAGACTTGCTGTAGCTGCAAGTTTAATAAGTGAAAAGGAAATTATAGTGTTTGATGAACCGACAAGTGGATTAGATTTTGACAGTATGCAAAAGGTTTCTAGTATTTTACAGAATTTAGCGGAGGCTAATAAAATTATTTTTGTCATTACACATGACTTAGAATTTATAGCATCTTGCTGTCATCGTATACTTCGCTTCGGAGATGGAAAGAAGCAAGATGATTATAAGTTAAATAAAGAAAATCATCAGTATACAATTGAAACTTTCACTAGATAGCAGGGAATGGATCTAACGTAACTGACCTGCAATGTGCAGAGAAATGTACGATACAAAATTACGATGTAAGGGAAGGGCTGAACGATAATGGGGAAAGTTGTAAAACAAAATGAAAATCCGATCTTTATGCTTCTTTCTTGGGCTGGAGAGGATAAAAAATATTTATATTTGTCTGTTTTATGTTCTTTAATTAGTGGTCTTTCGACAATTGTACCTTATTTCATTATTTATCAAATAATTGAGCAAGTCTATCACAATAATTTAACAGAAGCTTTGTTAATTCAAAATTTATTGATTTTGGCTATTTCGATAATTGTTCGATTTGGGCTCTTTGCTATTTCTGGTACCCTATCGCATAAGGGTGCCTATCGAACGTTATTTAAAGTGCGTTGTCAAGTAACAGAGCATATGGCGCAAGTTTCACTAGGTTCTTTAAATGAACGAAATACAGGAGAAATTAAAACACTATTAAATGAAGAAATTGAAAAGCTAGAGTTATTTTTAGCACATCATTTACCAGAGTTAGTGTTTTACTTGAGTGGTCCAATTGCTGTCTTCATCTATTTATGTACAGTTAACGTACCGTTAGCGCTTATTTCGTTTATTCCATTAATTGTTGCAGTGGCAGTAATGGCAATAATGTTTCGGGGGACGAATCAATTAATGGATCGAGGAGCACGTTCCATAGCCAATCTAAATGCAATCATTATCGAATATATTCAAGGAATGCGTTTAATTAAGGCATATAACATGAGTAGTTCATCATTTAAAAAGTTTACAAACGCAGTAGATGATGAATTTAATGTCTGGAAAGAAATGTCTTTAAAAATGGGTCCACCATATGCGAGCTTTGTCATTATTATAGAATGTGGCTTACTCCTTATGGTACCTATTGGTGGAATGTGGTTTTTAAATGGTAGTTTAACAGGAAGTGTCTTTATTCTTTTTGCATTTGTAGGCTCATTGTATTTAACAGAATTACGACCTTTACAGGAATTAGGTTCAAACTTTGCACAGGTTTTAAATTCTGTAAAGAAATGCGTAGCCTTTTTAGAAACACCTGTTTTTGGGCAAGGGCAAGCATTTCCGAAGAATTACAATATCGAACTAAGAAATGTCAATTACTCTTATGATGGGCAAAAAGAACATTTAAAGAATGTGAATCTGTCTATTGTTGAAAATGAAAAAATAGCTATTGTAGGTGACTCAGGTTCTGGGAAAAGCACCATTGTACAGTTAATTTCACGCTTTAATGATGTTCAGCAAGGAGAAGTTTTGATTGGTAATCAAAATGTGAAGGATATTGATTATGAGGAATTATTAAAAAATATAACAACAGTTTTCCAAAAGACCTTTTTAACAAGTGGTACAGTGTTTGAAAACATTGTCATGGGTTCTAATGCTACACTCGATGAGGTAAGAACTGCGGCGAAAAAAGCACAAATAGATGATTTTATTATTTCATTACCTGATGGTTACGATACGAGGGTAGGGAGTTTTGGAACTAGATTTTCTGGTGGAGAAAAGCAGCGAATTGCTATTGCACGTGCCATTTTAAAAGATGCACCGATTTTAATATTAGATGAAGCAACATCCGCAGCAGACCCAGAAAATCAGGCCGAGATTGATCAAGCCATTGCTGAACTTTGTGTTGGTAAAACAGTAATTATCATTGCACACCGTCTTGGTATTATTAAGCATTGTGATCGAGTGGCAATTGTAGAAAATCAAACACTACAAGCATGTGGAACGCATCAAGAAATGCTAGAAGAAAACCCTTCATATAAAAAGACTTGGCAGGATTATAGTAAAGCTAGAGAAATTACGTATGAATTTTAACGATGTTGTACTTGTAGAAAAAGAAGGGTCTTCCAAGGGAAAGCCTATTTATGAAGGAGACTTAAGTATGGACAAAAAAAATGCATTTACAAAAAATGCTTCTTTTTATCTTTCGATTGTTTTCAATGTCATCGAGGGTATGCTAGCTGGTTTTAATTTTATCGTACTATATTACACGATTAATGCTTTAATAACAGAGCAATTAACGATGAACTTGTTAACTCGAATTCTGTCATTGTTAGGCGCTGTTTTTGTTATTCGTTTAATCATCTACGCGTTTGGTTATACGAGAGGGCAAATCGGAGGTGCCCAGATTAGTAGAATTCTTCGCTTGACACTGGGCGATAAAATGAAAAAAATACCGCTTTCCTCCTTTACGAAGGCACAAACAGGAGAGTACATTAATGCAACGACAACAAGTGTCAATAATTATGAAAATATTTTGACTCATAAAATAGGAGATATTATAAAAAATTCTTCATTTACTTTACTGCTAATTGGCTTTATTTCGACTATTTATATACCTGCTGGAGTAGTTCTGTTATGTTCAGGTTTATTGTTAATACCAACTCTTTATTTATCCTTTTTAATGGTAAAAAAATACGGAAATCAAAAGAAAAATATTATGACAAGTAACACAAGTGCTGTAGTTGAGTATATAAATGGTATTCAAACGTTGCGATCATTTGGTTTGGGTGGTGTTAAAAATAAAGCAACAACCTCATCAATGAAGGACTATAGTGATGTTAGTTATTTATATGAGATTAAAGTAATTCCAATTGGTACAACGTTTAGTATTTTGTGTTGGCTAAGTTTACCGATTGTTCTTTATTTAGCAGGACATCAATGGCTGGAGGGGAATTTAGATGCGTCTTCTTTCTTTCTAATTAGCATTTCCCCTTTATTTACATGCAAATTATTTGGCACACTTTTTATTGATTTAACCTCTTATAAAAACTTAATGATTGCAAAAAGACAAATTGAGTGCGTCATAGAAGAGGTGGAGGAGTTATCAAATGAGACTTCTTTTGAACCTGAACAGTATAGTATAGCTTTTCAAAATGTGAATTTCGCTTATAACCGAGGGGAACCTATACTACGAAATGTCAATTTTGAAATTGATTCTTCACAGTTTGTGGCGATTGTTGGACCATCGGGTTCGGGAAAATCAACTATTTTAAATTTAATAACAAAATACTATGAGCCTGAACGCGGTGATATATTAATCGGTCAGCAAGTTATTCAATCGATTGCTTCTGAAAAAGTATTGCAGAAAATTTCACTAGTCGACCAAGATATATTTTTGTTTAATGATACGATTTTAAATAATATTCGCTATGCAAAGCCAGAAGCGACAGAACAAGAAATTATTAATGTTGCGAAAGAAGCAAACTGCCATGATTTTATTGAGAAATTAGAGTGTGGCTATGACACAATTGTTGGAGAAAATGGTAATAAGCTATCGGGCGGTGAAAGACAACGTATATCCATTGCACGTGCTATTTTAAAGGACAGCCCAATACTTTTATTAGATGAAGCAACAGCGTCGTTAGATATCGAGAATGAGCTGGCTGTAAAAGAAGCGATTAAAAATCTTTTGAAAAAGAAAAAAACGGTTGTTATGATTGCCCATACGCTTTCCATTATAAAAAATGCAGACAAAATCCTAGTTGTTAATGAAGGACAAATCGTAGAAGAAGGTTCACATGAAAAGCTCATTGCTAAAGAAGGCAAATATGCAGCAATGTGGAGAAAGGAACATCAATTAAGTAGCGTATAACAAAATGTATTTTGTAGATGAGAGGATGGGAGCGAAAAGCATGTCTTCACAAATGGATTGGTATTTACATGAGGTTGAACGATATGAGCAATTGGGTTTCTTAAGAAAGAAAACATTAATGGAGGAGCTAGAAATTATCGCTGAACAATTTCCTCATAACATAGCAGTTGTGGAAGGAAATCGACGCCTAACTTATCAAGAATTGCTTCAAGAAATTGAGCAATTATCGACAGGCTTTTTGTCATTAGGTTGGCGGCAGGGTGATCGGGTTTTATTACAATTACCAAATACAATTGAGTTTATTACTGTATTATTTAGTCTACTAAAAATAGGTGTGCAGCCTGTTCTGATGTTACCTTCTCATAGAGAAATAGAAATTGATACAATCGCAAAGATGGTACAGCCAATAGCTTATATATGTTGCAACGCTCATCTTGGTATTCAGTATGAGTGCATGGCTGCACAAATCATCCCTCTGCATAAAAGTATTCGATATATTGTGACGGTTGGTAAATCTACCGTACAGTGGCCAGCAACTTTTACACATGTAACATTAGATCAGCTTAAAGAAAGTAGCTATTCATTAGTGGTTAGTGATTTACCACATTATAGAGATACTGCGTTATATTTATTGTCTGGTGGCACTACAGGTATTCCGAAAATTATTCCGAAAATCCATGAGGCGTATGCTTACAATGCACTAGCCTCTGCTGAAAAATGTGGGATTACTCCTGAAACTGTATACATGGCAGTACTATCTATTTCACATGATTATCCGTTATGCTCTCCAGGCATATTAGGCACTCTTTTTACAGGAGGCAAAGTGGTATTATGTCAAACTTCTAGCTTTGATGAAGCATTTCAAGAAATAGAAAAGGAACGTGTGACACATACCTCAATTGTACCAACAATAGCTAGCTTATGGTTAGAAGCTTTTGAATGGTATGAAGAATTGGATATGTCGAGTTTAGAGGTTGTTTTAATTGGTGCTGCTCACATAGAGCAAAAAACAGCTGTTCATTTTATGGATAAATTTCAATGTAAAATACAACAAGGATATGGATTAGGGGAAGGAATAACTTGCTTCACAGCATTAAATGATCCTATAGAAACTGTTACGAGCTGTCAAGGGCGAGCAATTTCTTTAGGTGATGAAATAAAGATTATAGATGAGCTAGGAAGAGAAGTTCCTCAAGGTGAGCTTGGGGAATTGGTGGCAAAAGGACCGTATACATTTGGGGGTTACTATCAAGCACCTGCTTTAAATGCTGATATTTTCACAATAAATTATTTTTTACGTACTGGTGATAAAGCACGTATAACACCAGAGGGGAATATACAAATCGTTGGTAGAGTAAGGGAACAAATTAATCGTGCAGGTGAAAATATTATACCCTCTGAAATCGAAAGCTTTCTACGAGCACATCCAATTATTAAAGATGTAGCTGTTATCGGTTTGCCAGATAAAGTGTTAGGAGAGAACATTTGTGCATTTTTAGTTACGGATGGACAAAGAATTGAACGAGATGAGATATGTAGTTTTCTAATCCAACTAGGCGTTGCTCAATATAAACTTCCAGATCAAATCATATATGTAGAGCGGTTACCATTTATAAATGTAGGGAAGGTTGATAAGAACAAATTAAAACAGATTACTATAGAAAGAGAGGCGTCAAAGTATTGAGATTAAAGAATGATCTAGATAATATCCAAAGTCTAGCGTTGGAAGTCAATCATCTACTCGGTATACAGAAAGAAATACATGAGGATCAAAATTTATTAGAATTAGGCTTAAACTCCTTACAAGTGATGAAATTAGTTGGCAAACTAAAAAAAGTTGGGGTAACAATTACCTTTAAAGAATTAATATCCGAGCCGTATTTAAGTGCTTGGAATAAAATAATAAATAGAGATTATGTATATACAATTAATAATGATAACGAACTATTAGAAAATCAAGATAAGACAGTAGCTAATATGTATGAACCTTTTCCATTAACAGATGTACAGTATGCTTATTGGGTTGGACGACAAAGCGGTCAATATTTAGGTGGAAATGGCTGTCATGGTTATATGGAAATTGATGGGCGGAATATTGATATAGAGCGGCTTAAAGCAGCATGGGCATTAATAATTCAGCATCATCCTATGCTCCGTGTCAAATATACAGAAGATGGTCAACAGCAAATTTTAAAAGAATCACCTTTTACAACTATTGATGTCCACGATTTTACAACTTGCTCGCAAGTCGAGATTAGCAAAAAGCTAGAAACTATTCGCGCTAATACCTCACACCGGCTATTGGCAATTGATCAAGGGGAAGTAACTTGCTTACAGCTATCTCTATTACCAAATGGTAAAACTCGTCTCCATTTCGATATAGACTTACTTGTAGCTGATGTTCAAAGTTTCCAAATTATTTTAAGAGATTTAGCGGCAGCTTATTCTAGACAGCAAAAACCGAAGGCACCTGAAAATTGGAACTTTGCAAAATATCTACATGATAAAGCACTAGCAATTGCCAATGAAGAAAGCTACGCAGAGGCTTATTGGAAAAACAGGTTAACTACTTTGCCATTAGGTCCAAAACTACCGTTATCAAACAATGCTGAGTTGATACAACACACCCCTAAATTTACAAGAAGGGAGCATTTTTTAGAAGAACAATCTTGGAGTAAGCTTAAATTGACTGCCTCACACCATAACGTCACACCTGCAATGGTATTGTTAGCAGCTTATGCCTATACATTAAGTAAATGGAGCAGAGAATCTCGTTTTATTATTAATATTCCATTGTTTAACCGAGATACTTTGTCTGAAGAGATAGAGCAAGTTGTAGCTGATTTTACTACGCTACTATTATTGGAAGTCGATAGTGAAAATCGACAACATTTTTTAGCATTTACGAAAAGTTTACAACAGCAACTTCATCAAGATTTAAACTATACCGCTTATTCAGGTGTGAAAATTCAACGGGATATGGCTAAGTATTTCCCAGATGAAAAAGTGTTTGCTCCGATAGTTTTTTCATGTAATTTAGGCGTACCACTAATAAATGAGGAGTTTAAAGATGCATTTGGTACTATTCATTATATGATTTCACAAACGCCACAAGTTTGGTTGGATTTCCAAATGTTTGATATGGATGATGGTTTGTTATGTATTTGGGATGGTTTAGATGAATTATTCCCTTCGGGTTTGTTGGATGACATGTTTGAACTGTTTATCAAAACTATTGATTGGTTAATTGAAGATGAACAGCATTGGCTTCAACAGCCAGCTATCGAAACAAAAGCACAAGAAGTAAGACGTCAATTAATTGATAATGCCACAATAGAAGATCATGCTCAAGGCTTGCACACGTCTTTCTTCGAAAAAGCAAAGCAACAACCACAAGTTATAGCGCTTATAGATGGTATAAGTCATAAAGAAGTTAGTTATGAGACGCTGTCATTACAAGCGGAAAAGGTTGCTGCGGCCCTGTTACATAATGGTTTTAAACAAGGTGATCGAGTAGCTATTTCATTGCCAAGAGGATTAGAGCAAATACAAGCGATTTTAGGAGTACTAGCTATTGGAGGCTGTTATGTTCCTGTACATGTGACACAGCCTATTGAACGTTATAAAAAAATTATTGAGAAGGCAAATGTTTCTTTTATTCTAACAACGGCCTCCTACGAAGAAAAGTACCAAGATATTGAACAAGTACAAGTTATTATGATGGAACAGATACATCAATTTGGTCATGTGAAGTTTCCTAAAGTAGATGTAAACCGTTCTGCTTATATTATTTTCACATCAGGTTCAACGGGAGAACCAAAAGGTGTAGAAATTAGTCATAAGGCTGCTTGGAATACAATTGCAGATATTAATAAAAAATATGATATTAGCAAAGAAGATCGTATTCTAGCATTATCATCATTAGATTTTGATTTATCTATATATGATATATTTGGTCTTTTAAGTGTTGGTGGTAGCCTTGTCCTTATATCAGACGATACGGCTCGAAACGCAGATATTTGGTTAAAGTTAATATGTAATTACCGTATTACATTATGGAATTCAGTACCTGCTTTATTGAAGATGTTATTAATAGAAGCCGAAAGCGTAAAAATGATTTGTCAAAATTTACGTATTGTGATGTTGTCAGGAGATTGGATTAGTTTAGATATTCCTGAGAGACTGTTAAAAGTAGCACCGAAAGGGCTATTAGTAGCAATGGGCGGTGCGACAGAAGCGGCAATTTGGTCCAATTATTATCATGTCAATCATCCAATACCAGCAAGTTGGCGTTCAATCCCTTATGGAAGATCCCTGAAAAATCAGTTTTATAGAATTATTGATACAAATGGGGAAGACTGTCCGAGTTGGAAAGCAGGAGAGTTGTGGATAGGAGGTGCCGGTGTAGCCAAAGGATACGTAGGAGAGCCACAATTAACTACTGAACGCTTTATTGAAGAGAAAGGTATTCGTTGGTATAAGACAGGGGATATCGGTCGATTTTGGAACAACGGCCTTATCGAGTTTTTAGGAAGAAATGATTCACAGGTAAAGGTACGGGGTCACCGTATTGAATTAGGTGAAATCGAAAGTGCCATTAGAAGTTATGAAATAGTTGAGGATGCTGCTGTCACGGTCAGAGGAGAGGAAAACCAATATTTAGCCGCTTATATTGTAAGTAGTTCTGAAAAAGAGCAAGTACAAACTATTAAATATAATAAACCAATGATTGATTGGTCTTATATTGTTCAATTAAAAGAGAATGGGGATTTTACTAAAACTTACAATGAGAATGAAAATCGTTATCGGTCGTTAAAGGATTATTGTGAATATCTTACTATGGAGATGATTAGTAAAATAATTTCCAAATTAGGATTTCCGCTAGAAAAAGATGTTCGTTACAATATTTTAAAAATAATAGAGCGAGAAAAAATTAACAGCAGATATCAAAGTTTAATATATCAATGGTTTAGTTTTTTGGAAAAAAACAATTTAGTTTCTTGTGAAGGATCTACTATTCATAATAAACAATGCTTAATCGTTAATAGTGAAGAACAGTTTAGTAGTTTAGAGAAAATGCAAACAACATATATAAGGGCGTTTGTTTCTGACTTTTTTGAAAAAAGCTATGCACTTTTAACGGGTGAACTAGAGCCTTTAGAATTATTGCTTCATCATAACATACATCCTTTAGAACAATTGACTGAAAACATGTCTGATGGAAAAAAACAGCAGGATTTAATAGCGACTCTGATTCAAACAGTTTTAAGTAATCGAACAGAACGCCAAGCACCACTCAAAATATTAGAGGTTGGGGTGCGTCATACGAACACACTTCGTATTCTAGCAGAGACTTTTTCAAAAGATGAGATTCATTATACTGCTACAGATGAGTCCAACTACTTTATAAATCGTGTTCAAAAAATAGTAGGTTTACAGCCCAATATCCATTTAAAAGTACTTGATATAAATAAATGTCCAATTTCTCAAGGTTTTATAGATGGTGAATATGATTTGATTGTGGCGTCGCACTCTTTGCATAGAGCAGTCCATATTAGAAATTCACTTAAAGATTTAAAGAAGTTATTAAAGCATGGTGGGCTATTTGTTAATTTAGAAATGACGGAGAATAATCCTCTGCAATTAGTCAGTACAGCATTTTTAGAAGATGGTTTTACACATTATAAGGATGAACGGGAAAAGACATGTCTTCCATTACTATCGGAAGATCGTTGGCTCTCTATTTTTAAAGAAGAGGGCTTCACAAATATTACGCTTCAGTCTATTGATACAGCCTTTACTCAGTATTTATTTGTAGCTCAAGTTGAAAGACAATCATTTTCAGAATTCCAGCTAGAGCCACTTAAACATTATTTAGAAAAACGATTACCAAGTTATATGATTCCTCATGTAATTATTCCATTAGAGGAGTTACCTATTACGGCCAATGGCAAAGTGAATCGAGCAGCATTACCAATCCCTGAAATTGAGCAAGTCAATTTAGCTACAAAAGAATTTATTGCACCAGCAACCCCAATCGAAATAAGGTTAGCAGAAATATGGACCGAAGTATTAGGGGTAGATGCAATTGGCATACGTGATCATTACTTTGAGCTAGGCGGGGATTCATTATTAGCTACTCAGCTTAGTGCAAAAATAAAAGAGCAATTTGCTGTCAAAATTAGCTTAGAAGCAATCTTCAATCAGCCTGTTTTTCAACAGATGGCACTGTTATTAGAGGAATTAGTGCTACAAAAGACAAACGAAGAAACGGAGAAAAAGCTACCAACTATAGTGCCTAATGAGCGGGATCGTTTCGAGCCATTTCCATTAACAGAAGTTCAACAAGCATATTGGCTAGGTCGTAGTGGTATTTATGCATACGGTGATGTATCCACTCACTGCTATTTTGAAATGGATTGCCCAGCTCTAAATCATGTAAGAGTGGAACAAATATGGAATCGTCTCATACAACATCATGATATGATGAGGGCCGTCATTTTAAATGATGGACAACACCAACAGGTTCAAGAGTTTGTAGAGTACTATTCTATTGCATCGTACAATCTTACAAATCTTTCAACAGAACAGCAAAAAGAACAGCTTACAATAGTGCGAAGTGAGATGGAGCATCAAACATTTAATCCAAGTGAGTGGCCCTTGTTTGATATTCGAATGTCGACTATAAATGAACATAAAACAAGACTACATATTAGTTTTGACAATATTATTTTTGATGGTTTTAGTATGTTCTATTTATTTAAAGAGTGGAAGCGCCTATATGATGATTCTTCTGCAAAACTACAAGTGCTTCAAACTACATTCAGAGATTATATATTGGCTTATGAAAAAATTCGGGAAACAGAAATGTATGAGCAGGATATGCAATATTGGAATCAACGCATTGATAATATGTACCCTGCACCAGATTTACCTCTACTTGATTATAAAGGAGATTTATCTAACTGTAAGTTTACGAGATATGAAGAGAAACTATCTTCACAGCAATGGCTAGCCTTAAAGCAATTAGCTACCAAAATGAACTTGTCTCCAGCATCCTTGTTAATCGCTGCTTATGCTGAAACTTTAGCAAGATGGAGTAGTCAACCAAAATTTACAATAAATCTTACTCGTTTCCATCGTGTGCTATTTGAACCGGATGTAGAACAGCTTATAGGTGACTTTACATCGCTTAATCTTTTATCTATTGATATGTCAAAAGGAGAATCTTTTTTAGAACGTGCTAGAAATGTTCAAAAGCAACTATTGCAGGATTTAGAGCATCCTTATGTGGGTGGTGTATATGTAGAGCGTGCAATAGCTAAAAAGTGGAATCGTCAAATGGGCATAATGATGCCATTTGTCTTTACGAGTGGATTAGGGCTTGAAAAAAATAATGGGGCATCAACAATGGGTGGCTATTTAGGAGATATTGTATATGGATTATCTCAAACTCCTCAAGTTTGGCTTGATCATCAAGTTTCAGAGCAAAAAGGTGAACTATGGCTAAGCTGGGATGCAATAGAGGAGATTTTCCCACGGCATTTAGTCATTGGCATGTTTGAGGCATACATCAGTATTTTAAAAGAGCTTTCTACGAAGGAAGATTTATG
The DNA here is from genome assembly GCF_050280325.1 of Lysinibacillus sp. NPDC093216. Lineage (NCBI taxonomy): Bacteria > Bacillati > Bacillota > Bacilli > Caryophanales > Bacillaceae > Lysinibacillus > Lysinibacillus sp. NPDC093216. The sequence continues at coordinate 19,568 of NZ_JBNNVB010000026.1, forward strand.
GAAAAAAAGAATTGGAAGTCTTGTGCGTTTACCATCTCAAGAGCAAGTAGGAAAAATTAAAGGGCAGGACACAGAAATATCAAATGAGACGTTGTTAAGTCTTGTTGAAAAACAAATAGCTGAAAATCCTACTAATATCGCAGTGTTCTCAGAAGAAAAAACTATTACGTATCAACAGCTATGCCATTTAAAAAATCATACTGCTCAATCATTACTTGAACGGGATAGTACTAAAGGGAAATTAGTTGCTATTGTTATGGAAAAAGGATGGGAACAAATAGTTGCTGCATTGGGGATTATTAAAGCAGGGAAGGCATATTTACCGATTGATTGTACAACGCCTATTGAACGGATGGAATTTCTTTTAAAAGAAGGAGAAGTTCAATCCATAGTAACACAAGCACATATACTCACACAGCTACCCTTCCTAAATGATTATCATGTGACGGTCGTTGATGCTAAATGGGCACATCAAGAATGTCTAGTCGATAGTCCTGACTTGTTGCCTTCAGATTTAGCGTATGTCATTTATACTTCGGGTTCTACTGGTAAGCCGAAGGGTGTCATGATTGATCATAGAGGTGCAGTAAATACAGTATTAGATATTAATCATCGACTTGCTGTTTGTACGGAGGATCGTATTCTTGCGTTATCTAACCTAACGTTTGATTTATCCGTATACGATATTTTTGGCATACTTGCTGCTGGTGGTGGAATTGTTATACCAAAAGCTGAGCATGTAAAAGAACCTGCATATTGGAAAAAATTAATACAAAATCATCACATCTCCATTTGGAATACAGTGCCGGCCTTTATGCAAATGTTAACAGAATATAGTAGGAATATAGAGTCTGCTCAGTATCCAACACTAAGGGCTGTGTTATTGAGTGGTGACTGGATTTCATTAAGCTTGCCTACAGATGTTTGGGAAATTGCGCCAAAGACTCGAATATTGGGATTAGGTGGTGCGACGGAGGCGTCTATATGGTCAAATAGTTTCGATATACAAACAGTAAATAGGGATTGGAAGAGCATACCTTATGGCAAACCTTTAGCCAATCAATATTACTATATACTAAATGATCAAATGGCAGCTTGTCCTGTGAATGTACCAGGGAAATTGTATATCGGAGGATTAGGACTTGCCATGGGGTATTGGAAAAATGAAGAGCGGACAAATGACCAATTTTTACTTCACCCAATTACAAAAGAACGTCTATATGATACAGGAGATCTAGGGCGATATTTACCTGATGGCAATATTGAATTTTTAGGGAGAGCAGATTCACAAATTAAACTAAATGGCTATAGGGTTGAAATAGGTGAAATAGATTATCACCTAGCTAAATTGCCTACTGTGAAGGAAGCGGCAACAATTGTTCATAAACGTAATGGAGCAACAATATTAGTGGCATATGTAGTATTAGAAGATGAACAAAATGGTCTAACTATTGAACAAACCAAAAATTTATTGGCACAAAAATTACCTAATTATTTGTTACCTACTGTGTACAAATATATTGATAAAATGCCACTGTCAGAGAACGGAAAAGTTAACCGTAAATTTTTACAACAGTTACCTCTAGAGCAAGAGGAGTCATCTGAATATAGAGAGCCTTTTACAGAGATGCAAAAAGAAATAGCGAAAATTTGGGAAGAAATATTGTCTTATTCATATCCTGGAATTGATGATGATTTCTTCGCATGTGGAGGTAATTCTTTAATGGCCATTCAAATCATCGGAAAAATAAAGGAGAAATTTAATATAGCGCTTTCTATTCAAACATTATTCACTCATTCACGTCTTGAACAACTAGCAGCATTCGTTGAGGAAAACAGTGTCACTATGGAGGAAGGTGCTCTATGAGACAATATCACCTTTCTCGAATAATTTTTATGATTGTCATTTTGGCCTTCATAAGTGGGTGTAGTGAAGATACAAAAATGACCAAGCATTCTTCACTAAAAATAGGTGTGTTGCGTATCGATGATAGTCTGCCTCTTTATGTTGCAGAGAAGGATCAGCTTTTCCAAAAATATGGTGCCGATGTTGAGCTTATAGAGTTTGGCAGTGCCTCTGATCAATCGAAGGCGATGGAGGCTGGTGAGCTAGATGGCATGATGACTGATATGATCGTTCAAAATTTAATAAAAAAGGGGGGCATTGATGTTAAAACGATTGCATTAGCATTAGGTGCGATGGAGAAGGAAGGAAGATTTTTAGTCGTTTCTTCTCCACATAGCTCTATTGTTGAACCGAAGCAGCTAGTAGGGCAATCTGTCATGATCTCTGAGAATACAATGATGGATTATTTAATGGAGCAATATGAACGGCATTTGAAACTAGATTCTTCTGAAATAACGAAAATTCATCTTCCGAATCTTTCATTACGTGTAGATACAGTATTAGCTGGAAAAGAAGCGCAAGCAGCTATATTACCTGAGCCATTGGCAAGCTATGCTGTTGCACAAGGTGCAAATATTGTCATTGATGATACAACACTTGGAGAGAACTTTTCCCAATCAGTCATCGTTATGACACAAAAAAACATAACAGAAAATAGAGCTGTGATTGAAAACTTCCTAAGAGCTTACAACGAAGCGATTAAACAGTTAAATCAGCACCCAGAAAAATACTTTGAACTTGCTCTAAAAGTGGCAAACGTACCGGAAATATTAAAAGGGCATTATGCAGTTCCAGTTTTTACTCCTAATTGTGTGCCAGCACAAGAAAATGTCGAGCGTATATCTGATTGGTTAGTTTCTAGAGGACTATTGGACAAAGCTTTTCCATATGAAGATCTAGTAGAAACGTCATTGGAAGAACAATAAAAAGGGGGATATGTCGTGTATAGAATTCAGCATGTTGACTTAGCGTACAAGACAGCCTCAGGTACGGTTAATGTCCTGCAAAACATTAACCTTCAAATATCTTCTGGTGAATGTGTAGCTATTGTTGGTGTTTCTGGTAGTGGGAAATCCTCTTTATTAAAAATTGTAGCTGGTTTGGAAAAACCGAGTAATGGAACCGTTTATTTTGATGGAAAAGAATTGAAAGGACCACAGCAGGAGATAGCGATTATTTTTCAAAATTACGGCCTGTTCCCATGGAAAAGTGTGAAAGATAATATAGCTCTCCCTTTAAAGCTTGCCAAACGACCTAAGCAAGAACGGGAAAAAGAGACACAATTTATTTTATCACAATTGAATATTCACAATCAGCAGTACAGTTATCCTTTTCAACTATCCGGGGGACAGCAGCAAAGGGTTGCAATAGGGAGAGCTTTAATCCAAAAGCCAAAAGTTTTGTTAATGGACGAGCCATTTTCAGCGTTAGATATTTTAACGAAGGAGCAATTAATACTAACATTGCAGAGAATACGTCATGAAAGAAATTTAACGCTACTATTTGTGACACATAACATTGATGAAGCGTTGATGATGAGCGATCGCATCGTCGTCTTTCACGCTAATGGAAAAACAATTGCAGGCACCATTGAGAATGATTATCAGATAGAGGAGCGACGTAATCCTGCTTTCATGTATCGTCAACAACAACGAATTAAACAATTACTAAAGGGAGAGCCGTGTGAAGAAGACATATAGTATAGTCATCGCTACCATTATTATTATTTTATTATGGCATCTATCTAGCATCTCATTGAATAAAGCTTTTTTACCTACACCTTTTGAAGCGGGACAATCATTTTTAACAGTAGTAACTAGTGGTGAATTAACACAGCATTTTTTTATAAGTAGTTATCGAGTAGGTATCGGTATAATCTGTGCTCTCTTTTTCGCGATTCCTACAGGTTTACTTATGGGGTGGAATAAAAAGATAGATCTTTTATTAAGTCCTTTATTATATGTGCTTTATCCTATCCCAAAGGTTGTTTTTTTACCAATTATTCTCGTGCTATTTGGATTAGGGGATGTCCCAAAAATCATGTTAATTGCCTTTGTTCTTTATTTTCAATTGGTAGTAGTTATTCGTGATGCCGCAAAAGGAATTCCTTATGCTCAGAAACAAGTTATTCAATCATTGAACGCTACAAAACTACAAACACTGTGCCATTTGACACTACCCTATTGCTTACCGAGCGTAATGACTTCCTTGCGAGCTTCATTAGGAACAGCATTAGCAATCCTATTTATAGCTGAAACCTTTGCATCATTTAGTGGATTAGGTTATTACATTTTAAATCGAATGGATAGTAGAGATTACTTAGCTATGTATGCAGGTGTAATAGGGCTAGCTTTATTAGGAGGAGGGCTATATGCCCTTATTAATATCGTAGAAAATACTATTTGTAGATGGTATAAATTGATGGCAGATAGCAGCAGTAATTAATAAGGAGATTAACTATGGATATACAAGAAAGTATGATACGCTCAACGATTCAAGGCTTTTCTACTTCTTATTTGCTATATACAGCTTGTGAATTAGGGATATTTGATGCCTTATTCGATGAACGAAAGCATGTAACGTTATTGGCACAGGAATTAGCGCTTGACGAAGAAATGTTCTTTCGTTTTATGCGACCATTAGTAGCTTTGAAATATATGGAGGAAGAAAATAATTATTTTAAATTACTTCCTTTAGGGGAGAAATTATCAGGACAAGCAAGTGATTCATTAAAGGATTTTTTATTATTCACAGGCAGACAGGCAATGCCTTATTGGTCGAAGCTTTATGAAGCGATGAAAACGAAGAAAATCCCTTATCAATTAGTAGAACAACAGTCTTATTTTCAAGCGCAAGTACAGCAAAATGAAAAATTTGAAGTGTTTAATAAGATGATGAGTAAAACAAGTGAACGGCTTCAACTAGAAGCATATTTTGCAGAAAAAAAAGATTGGTACTGCATCAAAAAAATTATCGATGTTGGTGGAGGATCTGGAGAGATAATCGCGAAATTTTTGGAATTTTACCGCAATGCTCAAGGGATTGTAATAGATCTGCAACATGTACAACAAAAGGCAGAAGGAAAATTGGAGCTTTACGGCATCAACAGTCGATGTACATTTCAGGCAGGAGACTTTTTTCAAGAGGTACCTAAATTGGGTGATCTCTATATTTTATCGCGAATCCTCCATGATTGGGAGGATGAAGCAGCAATCACAATTTTACGTAATATCGCTCAAAGTATGGGCGAAAATTCTACACTAACTATAATTGAAAAATTATTACCAGAGGTTATTGAAGGAAATGCCTCGCATTTATATATGACGGATTTAAATATTTGGACGATGTGTGGAGGTAAGGAAAGAACACAATCCCAATTTGAGGCGCTATTTCATCAAAGTGGATTAACGATCAAAGCACTTTATTCATTAAAAGAAGATGACTATCTAATAGAAGTTGTGAAAAAGGACTTCGAATATCAGGAGGGAATATTATAACATGAAAAAATTATTAGAGGAGTATCGTGAGCTGGGAGTGAACCTTTGGGTAGAAGATGGAAAATTACATTTTAAGGCTCCAACTGGTGTACTTACAAATGAACGTAAAGAGCGATTGAAAGAATATAAAGAGCAACTCCTTGATTATTTACAGAAGGAACAACAATCAATTATTCATGATACTGAAAAACGCTATGATTCCTTTCCGCTTACTGATATTCAATCAGCCTATTTAGTAGGTAGAAGCAACAATTATCGTTATGGAGGAGTAGGTTGTAAAGTATATGCAGAACTAGTTGGCACTACTTTTGATCCTACACGGCTTGAAAAGGCATGGCACCAAGTCATAAAGCGACATGATATGCTCCATGCGATAGTGCATCAGGAGGGTTATCAGCAAGTATTAAAAAACGTAGAGCTCCCAACTATACAAGTTATTGATTTATCAGATGAAGTACCTGAAGTAGCCAATCAACGATTATTACATGTAAGAAATGAGTTATCTGTTAAGCAATATGCTCCTGATAAATGGCCGTTGTATGACCTAGTCCTTACACAGCAAAAAAATCAAAGTGTTATTCATCTATCTATTGATATGTTAATTGCTGACTTTGTCAGTATCAATGTATTAATAGCAGAATTAGAACACTATTACTATACAGGAAATACTCCATTACCAGCTTTAGATATTCAATTTAGAGATGTCATGATACAACAATATGAACAACATGATCGCTCGATTGCCAATGAAAAAGCTAAAAATTATTGGACTAGTCGTTTAGAGACTTTCCCAGAGGCGCCAGAGTTACCCGTTCAAAGTGATAAAATTGATAGCAATAAAATTCGTTTTGAACAATTTAATTTCCTGTTACCTAATCATAAATGGCAATTTTTAAGTCAGAAGGCAAAAGATCATCGGCTAACTCCTTCCAGTATTATTTTAACAGCGTTTGCTGAAATTATTGGCTTATGGTCAAAACAATCTCACTTTTGTATGAATATAACGATGCTTAATCGACCTAATATTCATGCTCAAATTCATGATGTAATTGGAGATTTTACGACCATCAATCTGTTAGAAATACATGCAAAAAGAGATAGAGCATTTTATGAGCATGCGGCTGAAATACAACAGCAACTATGGACAGACTTAGAGTATCGCGACTTTTCAGGAATTGAAGTATTGCGTGAATTAAAGCGACATCGTAATCGTGATGTTATTATACCGGTAGTATATACAAGTACATTAGGTGCAGACGCGAATAGTCATATGTCTGAAAATGAGCCTAAGTTGAAATTAGCATATAAAATTAGTCAAACACCTCAAGTATGGATTGATTGTCAAGTATCTGAACAACCGGATGGAATATTAATAAATTGGGATGTACGTGAAGGTATTTTTCCAAGTGGGCTAATCGATTCAGCCTTTCAATTTTTTGTAGATCACTTAACAAAACTTGCAACTAACGAAACAGCATGGACAGAACGTCAATTATTAGGTTTACCTGAAGCAATGCAAAAGATTAGAAATGAAGTAAATAAAACAACGATTGATTTACCTAAGGGGTTACTCTATGACAATGTGCTAGATGCTATTGCACAATATGCTAAAAATATAGCTATTTTTGCAGATGGTAAATATTTTACATATGAGGAGCTCGGTCGTTATGTTTATGCCATTCAACAGGTATTGATTAATAAAGGTGTGCGGCAAGGAGATTTTGTAGCAATTGACTTACAGAAGGGTATTTGGCAAATTGCTGCTGTAATAGGAACATTAACAGCAGGTGGCGTGTATTTACCTTTAGATATTGAGCAACCGATTGCTCGTAAAAAAAATATTATAAGTGAATCACAAACCACTTTTATTTTAGGTCATGCTAGCCATAGTGATTTATACGAACAAGAATCTCTTTCCTTTATTGAAGTCGAGCAATTAAACACTGCTTTAGAAGCACAGTTAATTCCTGTACGTGTAGATGTAGAACAGCCAGCTTATATTATTCATACGTCTGGCAGTACAGGAAAAGCGAAAGGCGTTATTGTTAGTCATAGGGCAGTACTGAATACAATAATGGATATGAATCATCGTTTCCAAGTAACAGAGCATGATCGAGTTTTAGCAATTGCCAATTTAGCTTTTGATTTATCGGTATACGATATCTTTGGATTATTAAGTGTTGGTGGTAGCGTTATATTACCAGAGCATAAACGTCTTAAAGATCCAAAACATTGGTTGGAGCTTTTAACATCTCATCAAGCCACTATTTGGAATTCAGTACCAGCCCAATTGCAACTTCTTCATGCATACATGCAGGATACGACAACAACTCTTCATAAAAAATTACGTTTAGTATTTTTATCTGGAGATTGGATACCTGTTACATTACCAAAACAAATGGCACATTATTTTGAACAAGCGAAATTTATCAGCCTTGGTGGAGCAACAGAAGCAGCAATCTGGTCTATTTATTATCCAATAGATGTAAATACTACCTATAAGAACAGTATTCCTTATGGTAAGCCATTAGAAAATCAATATTTTTATTTGTTGAATAAGGAGCTAGAGTCATGCCCTGATTGGACAATTGGTGATTTATATATTGGGGGAGAGGGGCTTGCCACCGGCTACCTACAGGATGAAAAAAATACTACAGCGAAATTTATTGTCCATCCTTACACTGGAGAGCGTTTATATGCAACTGGAGATATAGGGAGATTCCTACCAGATGGTGTGATTGAGTTTTTAGGGAGAGAGGATACTCAAGTAAAAATTAATGGGCATCGCATTGAGTTAAGTGAAATTGAAAGTTCTATGCAACGTATGCAGCAGGTAGAGCATGCAGCGGTTATTGCAAGTAAAGATTTGGCAAGTAAAGAATTTAACATTTCAGCATTCGTGCAAGCAAGGAAAAATACAAATCAAATAAAAACATTGGTTTCTTCAGAAAGATTAACAACTGTAGTTAAAAACGCTGGAGATCAAGCGACCCATAATGTAGATCGAGAGTTATTTGCACAATGGTCTACAATTTCAAATTGGACAGCCGTACTAGATATTATGAAAACATTCCAAGACTTAGATATTTTTATAGATGATCGAGAATTTTCTATAAGTGAAATTCAGCAAATAGTCAAAGTACATCCATACTACCATCAGCTACTAAGAAGATGGCTGAATGTTTTATGTAAAGAAAATCTTATAAAGCAAAATCCAGCAACGTCAAACTATTATCTAGTCAATAAAGATTTACCACACAATGCATCAGAAATCTCTTGGCTAAAATGGAGAGACATTGAAGAAAAAATGCAGTATGGAAAAAAACTTGTGGATTACTTTGAAGATTCAAGTAAGCATCTTTTAGGTTTACTTCGCGGGGATATTGATTCATTAGATTTATTTTTCCCTAAAGGAAGCTTTGATATTGCTTTAGCGGCATATAAAGACAACCTAATTAGTCGTTCATTAAATCAAGTTACAATTCAAGCTGTCCATACAATTGTAGATGAATTTAGAAAGGCTTATCCAGAGAAAACGTTCCGAATTTTAGAGGTAGGAGCTGGCGTAGGCGGTGTAAGTTTAGAGTTAATACCAACATTAAATCATAAAAATGTAGAATATGTTTTTACAGATTTATCACAATTCTTTTTAAATGAAGCGCGAAAATCGTTTGAACCTTATAAGTGGGTTACATATGGTTTGTATGATATCAATCAATCCTATTGGTCTCAAGGAATTCAAGCATCTTCCTTTGATTTGATTTTATGTAATAATGTTTTACACAACGCTAAGAAAGCTCCACAAGTGTTACAAACCTTTAAGGAAATGACAGTTGAAGGAGGAGCGTTAATAGTAGCAGATACGACTGGGGAAAACTATTCACTTCTTACATCAATGGAATTTCATGCTGGTCTAAATGATTTTGAAGACTTTAGAAAAAACAATGATCAAGTATTTTTCAATTGTGAACAGTGGCATGAGTTATTTGCAGCAACAGAGGTGGAGATAGCCGGTGTATATCCTACAAAAAATGATCCATTATCCGCTGCAAATCAGGCAGTATTTGTCGGTCAATTTATAGGTGAACGTAAGAGACTTTATGCGAGTGAGGTTCAGCAACATTTAGAAAGACAACTACCAAAATATATGATACCAGTGCATATTGAAGTGCTTCGTGAACTACCGTTATCTGAAAACGGCAAAGTGGATCGAAGTACATTACAAAGTCGACTAGAAGCATCCAATCCATTTATTGCACAATCCGGTGAATCTCCGCAAGGTGACTTAGAGAAAAGAATTGCAGAAATTTGGGCGAAAGCACTAAATAGAGAAAGTATTTGGCGCAATGAAAACTTCTATCAAGCAGGTGGCGATTCATTACTAGTTGCACAAGTTGTGGCAGCAATGAGAGATACACTTTCAGAAGTGGAGCATTGGGAGTGGGATCAATTAATGGTAGAGATTTTACAAACACCGACGATTGCAGAAATTGCAGAAAAGATAAGTCACTCGCTTGAAAATCATCAAACAATGCAGGATGAAACTGCCTCAGATACGAAAACATCTTTCGTTATATTAGCTGAAGGAGAGGTTGGCGGAAAAATTAAAGTACTATTCCACGATGGAACGGGAACACTTACACCTTACAATCAATTGCTCCCTTATTTGATAGATGAACCTAACCGCAAAGACACGATAGCAGGATTTATTTTTGGTGATGAAGCAGATTATTTAGCCTATACACCTGAAACACTTATTCAAAATTTAGGGCAAAAATATGCGCAACAATTGTTAAAGCTAAACGCTTCAAACTTTGAATTAATAGGGTACTGTATGGGAGGGCTTATTGCTGTTGAAACGGCAAAGGTGTTACTTGCAGAAGGTGTTCAAGTTGAACCAGTCATTACAATAGATACTACGCCTTGTGATGCAAAGCTTCGAAATGATCTATTAATGGAAAGAACATTTGGTTTATTAATAGGCGCTGATCTTGTAAAAAGTGGTCACGATGTCGAGGATGAATTACTTAAAAAAGCACTACATGATTTAATCAAAAAAGAAGCGAATACCATTACAATTGAAGATTTATGTAATCTAACCGGAGAGTTTGCACCAATTGCACAATGTTATCAAAAGCTTTCTAGCAAGTCTCCTAAACAGAGATTAGTAGATTTATATACTACCGTTCCAGCTTTGCAAGGTGATATTTCAGCTTTTCAAAAGCAACGAATGGTAACGCTATATCAAATCTTCTGTCAAAGCTTTAAAGGTGTTGTATCGTATGGAACCGAGCCTTTCATGGGAGACGTAGTTGCATTTAGTTGTATTGATAAAATATCATCCTTTTTACCGGTAATTGGTACAAGAAACGAAGAATTTTGGAGAGATATTACATTTGGTCATTTAAATATCATTCCTATAAATGGTAATCATATTACGTGTTTGCAGGAGCCTAATGTGAAAGAGACTGCTCAATTACTGCTTAAAGGAGTAAGCCATGAACCATCAATTTAAAATAGGAATTATTGGCTACAATGGGGTTGTTGGACAAGCGGCTGTAAGATATTTAAAAGATAAATACCCATTACGCTGTGGGAGTAGAAGTGAGCATAAAGAACATTCTCAATTAGACAAATTTATGGAATATATGCAGGTAGATATATATGACCAAATAGCGCTAGAGACATTTTGTGCAGGTTGTACAATCGTGTTAAATTGTGCAGGCCCCTCGTATAGCATTATTGATAGAGTGGCTCAAGCTGCCATAAAAGCTGGGGCCCATTATGTCGATGCATTTGGGGCAGATTTGTTGGAGAAGAAATTTATACAACAGGAGCTAACAAATATAATGATTCTTTCAGCAGGAAGTTTTCCCGGTTTATCGGGGATTCTTCCTCGCCTATTAGCTCAAGAAGGATTTGATCAAATAGATAAAATAAGCGGCTATGCAGGAGGAGAAGAAGCATATAGTAAAGGCGCAGCAGCTGATATAATGCTTAGCTCCATCTATGGTTTTGGTACAGCGAATGCCTTTTATAAGGATGGAAAAATAGTACGTGATATAGCACATACAGAAAAAATAAAAGTGGAAATTAATGGTGAGGAAAATACTGTCTATGCTCAAAGGTATATAACAAATGAAACAATTCGCCTTGCAAAAAAGCTACATATAACTGAAGCACATTGGCATAATATTTATTCAAATAAAGCTGTTTTTTCATTATTACAACAAGCGTGTATACAATTAGCAATGAAAAATACGCCTGAACATTTACATCAAATTGTAGATGACCTGATGGAAAAACTTATCATTTTCCCTGTTCGACAAACATGGTACACACTCGTCATAGAGATGATTGGAAAATTTAAGGGACAATCGATACGACGACAAGCTCAATTACTTTGTCAAAATAGCTTTACGATTAGTGGAATTATTTGTGCGTTATCTGTAGAAGCCATTATAGAAGGGATAATTCAGGAAAATGGAGTTTATTGGGCTTGCGACATATTGAATCCAAGTAATGTTATGCGAGAATTGCATGAACAGTGTGTGATAGAAGATTTTATCATTACTTCACAGACAGAAAATCACCTAGACTTGGAGGAAGGGATATTATGAGGCCATTAAGAGTAGTCGTTTGTGGTACGAAGTTCGGTGCTTATTATTTGCAGGCAATCTTAAATTTACCATCTCTTTATAAGCTTGTAGGTATTTTATCTAAGGGTAGTAACCAGTCGCAAGAACTCGCCAATACATTGAATGTTCCACTTTACACAACTGTAGAAGATATAACAAATGAGCAGGTGGATGTTGCGTGTGTTGTTGTTAAATCAACGATCGTGGGTGGAGAAGGGACAAATATAGCACAAGCATTTTTAGAGAAAGGTATACATGTTATACAGGAGCATCCTGTTCATGAGGATGACTATGTAAAGCTAATTAAAAGTGCGAAAGTAGGTAATTGTAAATATCACTTAAATAGTTTTTATCCAAATGTCGATGCTGTACATTCCTTTATACAAACGGCGAAAACATTAAGAGAAGTTAGTGATATTATTTATTTAGAGGCGGCTTGTAGTATCCAAGTATTATTTCCAATGCTAGATATTATAGGGCAAGCCCTTGGTAGTTTACAATCCTGTATATTTGAACCAGTTAATGACCCTACAGAGCATAACCCTTTTTATATGCTATCTGGACAAATACGGGACACCCCTGTGACATTACGTGTTTTCAATCAAATGGATTTAGCTAATCCAGAAAGTAACATTTATTTATTGCACAGAGTGACTTTAGGAACGAATAGAGGAACATTGTATTTACCGGACACGCACGGTTCAGTGCATTGGATGCCATGTATGAGTTCGTCATTAAACGAATCGCCTATATTAAATAAGAGAATAGACAATAAATTTCTAAGCTATCCAGTAGAGGAGATTGTCTTTACTGCACAAAACAATAGCTTCGAAGATCACTATAAAAAAATATGGCCTAAAAGCGTTGAACGTTCTCTTCTAACATTTTATGAAGATATTTGGAATCGTTCTTACTTTAATCAAACAACACAATATTATTTAACAGCTTGTAAATTATGGAATGATATTGGCAGAAAAATAGGACCCTCTCAAAAAGTTTACATACGGGAACGAGAACCATTAAGAATGAAGGATATCAAGGAGGATGAAGAATGGTTGTGGTAGACGTTAAAAAGTGGTTTCCTTTTGTGGACGAGTTAGATTACGAAAATAGTAATAAGCTGTTCTGTTTCCATCATGCTGGAGGCAGTGCCGCCGCTTTTAGAAATTGGAAAACATGGGAGCAGAACTTAGCTGTATTTCCGATAGAGCTACCTGGTAAATCAACAAGAATAAAAGAACAGTATATTACAGATTATCTTCATGTGATGCCACAAATTGCAGAAGCAATTAACAGAGTAACAAACCAAACGCGAATATATTTTTATGGTCATAGCATGGGAGCTATTCTTGCTTTTAAAACAGCCTGTTTACTAGAAGAAAAATATAAGAAAAAAGTGAATTTATTAATAGTAGCAGGTCGCCATGCACCTCAAGATCATTTCCCTGATGACTATCAAACATATATGGATGATAGTGAATTAGTTAAAGAATTAATACGAGTAGGAGGTACTCCGAAAGAGTTATTGGAAAATAAAGAAGTTTTACAACATATTTTACCAATAGTGAAAAATGATTATCGTTTGAATGAGTCTTTTGATTATCGTAATGAATTATTTCATGGTCCGATTGTTGCTCATTGCGGAACTAATGATCCAGATGCGCCTGCAAGTAGTATGAAAAATTGGGGAAATGTCACGACAAATTCTTTTAATTTGAAAGAGTTTTCGGGAAGTCACTTTTTCCCATATGAAAATAAACAGGATTATTATAAGAGTTTGGAGCAGAACTGTATACAGAGTTCTTCTAAGATTTGTATTAAGTAAAAAAAATTTAAAATGAGGGTATCTTAAAATTAGAGATACCCCCGTTTTGTATTCATATAAAGTATTTATTGAACCTGTAAAAGCTGTAATATATCCTTACCAATTTGCCCAGGGTTTGTCTACATTTACCCATTTGACTACCTCAATATTTTTCTTAGTAAGCACACGTTTTTTGTTATAAAAATCGTTTCTTAAGTCTTTAAATAAACCATCTACAACATTTAAATAGACCTTCGACATTTTTAAATTTTCAAGCGATGAATAGTCTTGTTGTAATGACCGAATGGCCATGTCTAATTTTATATAGTCGTATAAGATTGGTCGATCTTCGTGATTAATCATCAGTGTCCACCAGCTTTGCATCTTGTATATCATTAAATGCAATACGTTTTACTGATATATCTGTATCCAGTAATAGCTCCCTTTTGTGCGGATACATCCCTGTTACTAATCAGTTTTGTCATGCAAATGCTGATTATGCCACAGTGTAAGTGTAACTAGTTAATTTACTTTTTAAGGTATTATATTTACAGTAGCTTATTCAGCAAAAGTGCAGGATTATGGAATAAAGGTTTATATAGAATGGGGGAATACATTTGCGAGATCGAGGTTCAATAGTTTTGATTAAAGATAAAAAGGTAGGACTGATTAAGAGGGTTCGAGAAGGTTCAGTTTATTATGTGTTTCCTGGTGGAGGAATAGAAGATGGAGAGACACCTGAAGAAGGAGCTAAAAGAGAAGCGTTAGAGGAATTAGGTGTTACGGTTAAAGTTGGTAAGTGCATTGCAACAATCGAATTTAATGGAACTCAATATTTTTTTCTTGCTGAGATAATGCATGGCAATTTCGGCACAGGGAAAGGTGAAGAGTACACAGATAAGAAAAGACAACGTGGAACATATCTACCGATGTGGGTAGATATAAACCAGCTATCTTCTATTGACGTTAAACCAAAAGAATTAGCTATAAAAATACAATCGTTATTCAATTAACGGGTGCTTTACTTCAAGATGGGATTCCACAGAGATTTCATCTTTTTTCTTATTCAACTAAACCAGCTAATAGTTTGTCAATAATTTTCTGTTAAAAGTTTAATAGGCATGTGCTATACTAAAAACCTTCCTAAAGTTTGTTTTTGGAAGGTTTTGTTTGATTTAGTTGTACTTACTTATCAAGCTAAATCTTGGTACGTAGTTCTATTTTTTAATAAGGCAAAAATCCAATGTAATAGTTTATTAATACAAGCTACTATCGCTACTTTAAAAGGTTTTCCTTCGTCACGTTTTTTATCATAAAACTCACGCAATTTCTTGTTTCGAGGAATGATTTTATCGTCTGTTTTAGTTTTCCTGCAATCTCGTATTGCACAACGAACAGCCATGAATGGGGCTAAAAGAGAATTAAAATGATGCAAATAAAGTATTCTAAAAAAGCACAACAAGATTTTGTTTATAGGTAAGAGCTTATGAAAAAGAATAGATAAAATTTGTAAGAATCCAAGCATAGAAATTATAAAAGACCTGAATTGGCGAATTTAATAATGAGCACTCTATAATCACATAAATAGTAAAAGGTGCTGCTCCATAGTCAAAAAACTACAGCGACAGCACCAAGTCATTTATTAGTGGAAATATTTATCGACACGTTGAAGTACTTCGTCAGCAGAAAGACCGTCAGCGTCAATAACAGGTCCTGCCATGATAGGATCGCTAATTCCCATAATATCTCTGTCTTGCCCAGTGATTACACAGGCATCACATTTTTTTGCATCTTCTTCAGTACGAAGTTGAATAACTTCATAACCTTTTGCCTTTAAAGCGTCTTCAACGTTCGTTAATGATTGTTCCACACCAATTATTTTAGACATTACTCTTCCACCTCCTATATGTAATGTGTCATATAGGCTTGCTAATTATTCACGTAATTCATTTTTTTGTTATACACATTTAAAATGGCGGGAAAATAGAGAAATTCATTTTCCATTGCAACGAAATGATATTAGCAATTATATATGCTGAATAGGAGAGATTTTAAATGAGAAGTCTAAAGATAAAAATAATTAGTATGTTATTTATTATCGCATTTATCTGGATGATTATGCTACATAATGCTGGACCACCCAAGCCTGTTGTTTTGACAGAGGGAAAAGAAGTACCAACAGTACAAGGCACATATTGTTGGAAAAATATTATAAATAATGAATGTGTTGATAAAATTTCACCGCCTGAAATTATTGCTAATAATAAAATTGTTCCGTTTTCTGTTTCACCACAAAGTGAAATTAAAATTAGTTTTAAGAAACCACCGATTGATGGGATAGAAGTAGACAAATGGTTGAGCAACGATGAGATTGAGCTAGTAAAGGTAAAAGATAATGTTTTCTCTGTACCGAAAGAGAAGGGGACTTATATATATAGTATTTCGGGAAGATGGGACAAAGGAGGTTCTTCTTATATTTTTGCTATAGAGGTAAAATGAATAGGGTGATTTTAAATTAATAAAAGACACATTGAAGGTTAATTTCCAATGTGTCTTTGAATAATAAATTACTTAATTATACGATTGATTGCATAAATTGGATAACTTGATCCTCTTGAATGGAATCAACAGCTATTTTATTTCGACTAATCTTTTGACATTTTGTACATTGATGGATAAGTTGAAAGCCTTTTTTTCCTGTATAATCGACTCCAATTGGTCTCATCAAACCTTTACAAGTACTCGCTCTGTCTCCAGGAACATGATCCATATGTTTTGAAAATAAACAGATTGGACAATGATTTCTGAAACTTCCGTTCGTTAATGGTTCAACCATCGTACTGCAATTTTCACATTGAAATGCTGTATTCTCATTTTTTCTACTCAATTGCTCTTCCTCCAATATATTATTTCAACATTGGAGAAAGGGTTCCGTTTTATTTTTCTACTATAGTAGTATCAGGCTTTTATAGGGAATGAACCAATTCACCGTCTTGTTCTTCAAAACGATTACTTCTAGTTCCTGCTTCACAAAGACTTATTTCATCCTTTGATCCGGACCACGATTGATTTTGTATATTTGTGCCAACCACTGTAAGACGGACCGCTCCATCTTCCACTAGTAGGTGTTCTCCTATAATCACTGACTTCGGCATTCGTCCCCTAACGAGCAATTGTTTTAAATAGATAAAATGTCAATTCATCACCCCTTATCATATAAGCATTCGTATTCACCATTTATAGGTTATCAAATTTATTGAATTGTTTAAATAGTTTATTTTTGCGACAAAGTTTACTTTGGATCTAAAAAAAGGGGAATCCGACCAATCATTTCAAATGATTGGTGAGACACCCCGTTTCCTTTACTTATTGAGGAAGATAGTCTTGGCCATTAACTGTTAGTTTAGAAGGTGAAATTAGAATTTCTTTATTTGCTTTGAAATATGGTTCTAAAATAATGTGAAATGCTTCCCAATTTTCTCTGATTTTTTCAGCTTCTTCTTTTTTATCAAGCTTAATAGCTTCTTCATAAAGCTGTTTTAATTGCTTGCTATCCGCTTCGCTAACTTTGAAGTCAAAGTCAGCCATGTATTCTTCAAATGGTTGAGGCTTAAAGAACTGATCAATGATTTCATAGAATTCATTCCATGTTTTTTCAGCTAACTCATCATTTTTAGCTTTTTCCGCTTTTTGAGCATCTTCATAAATAGTTTTTAGTTTTACTAAAGTTTCAGCAGGGATATCAAACTCTTTGCCTTCCATGTACTCTTCAAATGTTTGAGGTGGATAAAGTTCAGCAATATACGGTTCAAGGATTTTATGAAGTTCATCATATTTTCCGTATGCATTTTCCTCCTGACCATCTTTTTCAAGCTTTACCCATTCTTCATAAATAACTTTAAGCTGTTTTTTATCATTTTCTTCTATAACTATATTTTTTTCACTAAAACCTAAATTTTCTATATACTCTTCAAAAGGTATAGGTTGCCAATTTGCTATATAATATGGGTTAGTAATTTTACGCATGTCTCTAGAAATCTCGCTTATTTCCTCATATATCTTGTCTGCTTCTTCAAATGCTTTATTTTCCATTGCTTTAAAAGCTACTTTTTCCAGCTTCTTCACTTCATTAAACATTTTTTCTAGTTTTGTTAGCTCTTCATTTGTTACCTCTTTAGGCAAGTCTTTTTTATAAGCTTCGAATGTGTAGAAGTCTGAATAATACTCTACTACGCTACCTTCGACTGTGATTTCCTGTCCTTCTACTAAGTTCATTTTGTCTAGTTGTTCTTCAGAAAATTTATAGAAACTGATATAGTAGTTTTTACCGTCTCTATCTTTTAGATACATCCCATCATCACTGATGCTTTTAATCGTTCCTGTAACTTGTTGTTCGATTTGAACAGTAACACCATTTGTTGGTTCTACTGCAGTAGCTCCTGCTTGAAGTGGCGTCAAAACAGCCATTCCTATTGTTAATGCTGAGGCAATCATCCATGTTTTTTTAATCGGTTCTTTCATGATCATTTCTCCCTTTTATTTACTATGGAACTTAACATTTCCAATATTTAGACGGATTTCCAGTGGGAAAGGTTCGTTGTTTTTTTAAAATTTTAAAACAGTCCATGTTATTTAAATAAAACACCACATATTATTGGGAAAATCTTATAAATAATGAGTGCGTTGATAAAATTCTATCACCAGAAATTATTCTGTTTTCTGTTTCACCTCAAATTAAAATTAGATTTAAGAAACTACCTACCGAGGGGATAGAAGTAGAAAAATGGTTAAGCAGCGATGAAATTGAACAAGAATAAGATAATGTTTTCTCTGTTCCAAAAGAGAAGGGGACTTATATCGGAGGGTAGGCAAAAGGAAGTTCTTCTTATATTTTTTCTATAGAAGATTCAGACTTTGGAAAAAATCTCGAAAAATTATTGTGGAATTAACAAAAAGAGGAATCCCAACAATCATCCTAAATGATTGTTGAGAAACCTCAATTCTTTTTCTTATTGTGGGGTATATTCTTGTCCGTTAATTATTACTTTAGAAGCAGAGAGTAGAATTTCTTTATTTGCTTTGAAATATGGTTCTAAAACATTATAAAATGCTTCCGATTTCTCTTCAATTTTTGCTTTGTCTTCTTTTTTATCTAGCTTTAAGATTTCTTCATAAAGCTGTTTTAATTGCTTGTTATCCTCTTCACTAACTTTGAATTCATAGTCAGCCATGAATTCTTCAAATGTTTGAGGCGTTGTGAATTGATCAATGATGTAATAAAAATCTTCCCATAGTTTTTCAGACAAATCAGCATTGTCATCTTTTTCTGCTTTTTGAGCGTTATCATAAATATTTTTTAGTTTTACTAAATCTTCAGCAGGGATATCTAATTCATATCTTTCCATGAATTCTTCAAATGTTGGAGTTGGGTAAAGTTTCTCTAAATATGGTTGAAGGGTTTTGTAAAATTCATCCATTTTTTCGTTAGCCTTTTCCTCTTGACCATCTTTTTCAAGTTTTACCCATTCTTCGTAAATACCTTTAAGCTGTTTATTATCATTTTCTTCAATGACTATATTTTTTTCACTAAATCCGAAATCTGCTATATACTCTTCAAATGTTTGAGGTTGCCACTTAGCTAATATATATGGTTTTGTGATTTTATCCATTTCTTTATAAATTTTATCAATTTCTTCAAATTTCTTTTCGACTTCTTCTTCTGTCATTTCATTTGACAATTCTTTTTGAAGCTTTTTCTTTTCATTAAACAATTTTTCTAATTTTGTTAGCTCATCTTTCGTTACCTCTTTAGGTAATTCTTTTTTATAAGCTTCGAATGTGTAGAAATCTGAATAATCCTCTGCTATGTTACCTTCAACTGTGATTTCCTGTCCTTCTACGAAGTTCATTTTTTCTAGTTGTTCATCAGAAAATTTATAGAAGCTGATATAGTAGTTTTTACCATCCCTACCTTTTAGATCAATCCCATCTCCGTAGATGTATTTAATCGTTCCTGTAACTTGTTGTTCGATTTGAACAGTAACACCATTTGTTGGATCTACTGCAGTAGCTCCTGCCTGAAGTGGTGTCAGAACAGCCATTCCTATTGTTAATGCTGAAGCAATCATCCAAGTTTTTTTAATCGGTTTTTTCATGATCATTTCTCCCTTTTATTTACTCTGGAAATTATAGTTTCCAATATTTAGACGGATTTCCAGTTAGAAAGGTTCATTCTTTTTTAAAAAAATTTAAAACATAGTTGTATAGCATTAGAGTTTGAGGAGTCTGATTTAATAAAGCACCAACAGTACAAAGTACATATTATTGGAGAAATTTTATAAACAAAGAATGTGTTGATAAAATTCTACCACCAGAAATTATGGCAAATAAAAAATTTGTTCCGTTTTTGTTTCTAGTGAAATTTAAGAAACTACCTATTGAGGGGATGTAAAAGTACAAGGTAATGTTTTCTCTGTTTCAAAAGAGCAGGGGACTTATATTGGAAGATGTGCAAAAGGAAGTTCTTCTTATATTTTTTCTGTAGCAATAAACTGATTGCAGTATGGTATAGACTTAGGAAAAAATCTCTAATATTATTGTAGAATTAACAAAAAGAGTAATCCCAACAATCATCTTAAATGATTATTGGGATTACTCGATTCTTTTACTTATTGTGGAAGATATTCTTGACCGTTAACTGTTAGTTTAGAAGGTGAAATTAGAATTTCTTTATTTGCTTTGAAATATGGTTCTAAAATAATGTGAAATGCTTCCCATTTCTCTTCAATTTTTGCTTTGTCTTCTTTTATATTTAGCTTTAAGATTTCTTCATAAAGCTGTTTTAATTGGTTGCTATCCGCTTCACTAACTTTGAATTCATAGTCGGCCATGTACTCTTCAAATGTTTGAGGCGTTATGAATTGATCAATGATGTAATAGAATTCCTCCCACAAATTTACAGACTCATCAGCATTGCCATCTTTTTCTGCTTTTTGAGCATTATCATAAATATTTTTTAGTTTTGCAAAATCTTCAGCAGGGATATCTAACTCAAATCTTTCGATAAACGCTTCAAATGTTGGAGTTGGATAAAGTTTATCAAAATACGATTGAAGGATTTTGTGAAACTCATTCATTTTTTCGTTAGCCTTTTCCTCTTGACTATCTTTTTCAAGCTTTACCCATTCTTCATAAAGAACTTTAAGCTGTTTATTATCATTTTCTTCTATAACTATATTTTTTTCACTAAAGCCGAAATTTTCTATATACTCTTCAAATGGTTCAGGTTGCCAAGTAGCTAAATAATATGGCTTAATAATTTTACCCATGTCTAAATAAATTTTATGCATTTCTTCATATATCTTTTCTGCCTCTTCAAACGCTTTATTTTCATCGGCTTTTGCAGCTTCTTTTTGCAGCTTCCTCGCTTCGTTAAACATTTCTTCTAATTTTGTTAACTCTTCATTTGTTACCTCTTTAGGCAATTCTTTTTTATAAACTTCGAATGTATAGAAGTCTGAAAAACCCTCTACTGCGCTGCCTTCAACTGTGATTTCCTGTCCTTCTACTAGGTTCATTTTTGCGATTTGTTCATCAGAAAATTTATAGAAGTTGATATAGTAGTTTTTACTGTCTCTACCTTTTAGATAAATCCCGTCATCACTGATTCCTTTAATCGTTCCTGTAACTTGTTGTTCGATTTGAACAGTAACACCATTTGTTGGTTCTACTTCAGTAGCCCCTGCTTGAAGTGGCGTCAGAACAGCCATTCCTATTGTTAGTGCTGAAGCAATCATCCAAGTTCTTTTAATCGGTTTTTTCATGATCATTTCTCCCTTTTATTTACTCTGGAACTCTCAGTTTCCAATATTTATACGGATTTCCAGTTAGAAAGTTTCGTTATTTTTCAAAAAATTTTAAAACATTTCATGTTAAGTACATAAATAGTTGTATAACATCCAAGTTTGAGCAGTCTGATTATATAAAGCACCAACAGTACAAGGTACATATGGTTGGGAAAATCTTATAAGTAATGAATGCGTTGATAAAATTCTACCACCAGAAATTATGGCTAATAAAAGAATTGTTCTGTTTTCGTTTTACCTCAAGTGGAATTAAAAATAGATTTAAGAAACTACCTATGGAGGGGATGTAAAAGTACAAAGTAATGTTTTCTCTGTTTCAAAAGAGAAGGGGACTTATATCGGACGATGGGCAAAAGTTAAAGGAAGTTCTTCTTGTATAAAAAATCTCTGAATATTATTGTGGAATTAACAAAAAGAGGAATCTCAATAATCATCTTAAATGATTGTTGGGACACCTCGATTCTTTTACTTATTGTGGAAGATAGTCTTGACCGTTAATTGTTACTTTAGAAGCTGAAATTAGAATTTCTTTATTTGCTTTAAAATAAGGGTCTAAAATTTTATTAAATGTTTCCCATTTCTCTTCAATTTTTACTTGTTCTTCTTTTTCATCTAGCTTTAAGATTTCATCATAAAGTTGTTTTAATTGCTTGTTATCCGCTTCACTGACTTCGAAATCAAAGTCAGCCATGTATTTTTCAAATGTTAGAGGCTTGATGAACGGATCAATGATTTCATAGAATTCATTCCATGTTTTTTCAGCTAATTCATCATTTTTAGCTTTTTCAGCTTTTTGAGCATCTTCATAAATAGTTTTTAGTTTTGCTAAAGTTTCTGTAGGGATATCAAACTCTTTACCTTCCATGTACTCTTCAAATGTTTGAGGTGGATAAAGGTCATCAATATATGGTTCTAGGATTTTATGAAGTTCATCATATTTTTCGTTAGCCTTTACCTCTTGACCATCTTTTTCAAGCTTGACCCATTCTTCATAAATAACTTTGAGCTGTTTTTTATCATTTTCTTCTATAACTATATTTTTTTCATTAAATCCGTAATTTTCTATATATTCTTCAAACGTTACAGGCTGCCAATTAGCTAATAGATATGGTTTTAAAATTTTATACATGTCTTCACTTATTTTCTTGATTTCTTCAAATTTCTTTTCAAACTCTTCTTCTGTCATTTCATTTGACAATTCTTTGTGTAATTTGATTTTTTCATTAAACAATTTTTCTAATTTTGTTAGCTCTTCTTCCGTTACTTCTTTAGGCAACACTCTTTTATAAACTTCAAATGTATAGAAGTCTGAATAATCCTCTACTAGATTTCCTTCTACAGTAATTTCATGTCCTTCAACTAAGTTCATGTTTGCTAATTGTTCTTCAGAAAATTTAATGAAACTGATATAGTAGTTTTTACCGTCTTTACCTTTTAGATTAATCCCGTCTCCGTTGATGTCTTTTATCGTTCCTGATATTTGTTGTTCGATTTGAACAGTAACACCATTTGTTGGTTCTACTGCTGTAGCTCCTGCTTGAAGTGGTGTTAGAACTGCCATACCTATTGTTAGTGCTGAAGCAATCATCCAAGTTCTTTTAATCGGTTTTTTCATGATCATTTCTCCCTTTTATTTACTCTAGAACTCTAGTTTCCAATATTTAGACGAATTACCAAATGAAAAGGTTCATCTTTTTTTGAAAAACTTAAAAAGTTTAAACATTTCATGTAAAGTGATTAAATAGTTGTATAACAATAAAGTTTGAGGCTTCAGAAGAATTAACGACAAGAAACTAAATTTGGTATGACGAAAATCTCGTATCTGGTGGTGTGAATATGGGAATCGCGGAAGTATTAACAATTGTATTTATAGTATTAAAGCTCACGGATGTTATTGCATGGTCTTGGTGGTTAGTGCTTTTGCCAGCGATCATATCTTTTAGCATTTACGGATTAATTTTGGTGATGAAGTTAGTAATGGTGATGATAGCGGTAGTGGCAGTGAAAAAACGAAAAAGTTGTAGAATGAAGTTTTAAATAAAGGGGATGCAAACTAATGATTCAAGCGGTGATTTTTGATTTAGATGGAACATTGTTAGATCGTGATAGTTCAGTTCGCTTATTTATTGAACAACAATACGAGCGATTAAAGCCGAATCTATCACACATTTTAAAAGAGAACTATGTTCAACGCTTTATTGAGCTAGATAATCATGGCTATGTATGGAAAGATAAGGTCTATCAACAATTAATCGAAGAATTTTCTATTAAGTTATCTCCAAAAGCAATGTTAGAGGATTACCTGCAGGAATTTAAGCATTGTTGTGTTCCATTTTTATACTTACATAGCATGTTGAACAATTTGAAGAAGCAAGGCTTAAAACTTGGTATGATTACAAATGGTTATGGGCAATTTCAATTAAATAATATACGAGCGTTAGGAATTGAAGATGTTTTTGATGTGATTCTTATCTCTGAATGGGAGGGCATCAAAAAACCGGATGCAGAAATATTTGATCGAGCGTTATCTAAGCTAGAAGTAACAGCTAATGAAAGTATTTACGTTGGGGATCATCCATTTAATGATGTGGAAGCTGCTAAAAAAGTAGGGATGACGACTATTTGGAAACGAAATGATGCATGGCAAAGTGTTGAAGCAAATTATATCATTGATAATTTAATAGAAATTCAAGATATTTTAAAGGTTTTACAAAGGACTTGAAAAGACTAAAACTCATATATCTTCTGATTTAGGAGAAAGTAAGGAAAATGAAATCAGGAGGTTAAAAATCAATTGAGGAAAATGAGTGTATGTCTTTTACTCCTTCTAAATTTTCAAATAAATCAAGCGAAAGCAATTACTACTGATTTAGAAAAAATCTATTTAGAAGGTGGAGAGTATACAGAAGTTAATAAAGCAATTCAAGAAAGTGAAGCGGTTTTTAAACGTGATATACCTTTACCAACACGACTTCCACCTATTACTTTCACTCATGTTTTTGGATCATTTAATCATAAACATCCTCAACTATCCATCCGATATTTGGTAGAGGGTGCAGGTCGTACACATTATATAATAGAAATAACCGACAATGAATATGAACGTTCATTTCCAAAGGGTGCTAAGACAGTGAAATTACCTGATGGAAATGAGATGGTTTATTATAAAAGCTTAGATTTTGTCATTTTTAATATCGTGAAAAATGATTTTCAATACACTTTTATTGTTGATGAAGTCAGTGCAAATGCTATTACCGTTGATGGCATGGTGAAAATTATTAATTCTATGAGATAATGGGGAAGGCCAGTGATTCAAAATATTGAATACTGGCCTTTTTATATCTTTTAACTGCAAGGAACATTATTTAGTTGGAGCTCAACAAGAAATAACGAACGGGGGATTTTTAATTGAAATATTTCACTCGAAATTGGTATCGTGAAATGCAAGTCAATGGTTTTTTGACTTTCCCTGACTCTAAAGAAGATTGGGAAGAAAGTTTAAATTGGATAAACGAAGATGGGACAAGCTATATCGAAATGTTACAAGCAGAGTTGGAATGGCGAAAAGATGACTTATTAACATTACTTCCAGCACCATTTCATCCATATATTTTAGATGGCTCTCTAAAAACTAAATATCCATCTAAAGAATTACGAAGAATGGCTGAAGAGTGGAATAAAAATTATCAAAGTCGTAGTCACGATTTAAGTAAACGGTATATGGAACAATTTGAGGAAATAAAAGAGCAGCTCCCATCTCAAGTTCTTGAAATACATACAAAATCATTGCACGATGGAGAAGTATTATCTTTCTCTTCAACTGAATCTACAATTACGCTTACTATAGCTGGAACAAGTGTAGGTTGGTACGATACAAATGTAAGATTAACTTTTAGTGATATAGAGAAAAGTTCGATTCCAGAACAATTAGAAGGTTCTTGGTGGCTATATGATGAAATCTATAAAACTGAAACAGGGTTTGAATTACACGTATTATTTGACTGTCCACTTTGTGAATTAATGATACAGGCTAGGGAATTAAAGATTGAGACAGTATAAAAATAGTTTGTGATGAAATATACATAAGCAACGGAAGCATCTGTTACCAATAGATACACGCTATGTGAATTGGTTGATTGGAGCGGGGACTGAGTGACACCTTGGGGATTACAATAGAGGAATGAAGGCTAAAACCATCACGTCCTGTGATAAC
Organism: Lysinibacillus sp. NPDC093216; assembly: GCF_050280325.1. Lineage (NCBI taxonomy): Bacteria > Bacillati > Bacillota > Bacilli > Caryophanales > Bacillaceae > Lysinibacillus > Lysinibacillus sp. NPDC093216. Next base: position 45,491 of record NZ_JBNNVB010000026.1, read on the forward strand.
GCCTTCGTGACCAACATCGTGTTGACCTCATCGGACGCCCCCAGGAAGCTTTGCTCTGTGCGAAAGCGAAGCGTCAGCAACAAATGTTTTATCTGTGCGAAAGCGAAGCGTCAGCAACAACAAAGCACTCAGCCGGAACGGAAATAAACCACTCGTTGTGCAGAATAGTCATATTTTATTTAAATCTCATAGATAAATGTAAAACAGCTGAATTCATAGATTTCAGCTGTTTTTTGAGTATGTAAGATAGTAACAAATCCAGTACAATACCCTATAGTTCCATGGTTAAAGAAGTCTGCATTCATTTATTCGTTTGATATGTTTTAACTGCAGGTGGAACATAGGCTGCACATTTATCTAATAGTCCCACAACATCTTCATCTACAAGAAGGGCGTTTCGAGATTGGGCTTGTAAAAATTGTTCGTTTTGCATATGGTCAAATAACTCAATGAGTAAATCGTAATAATGATTGATATTTAAAATACCACAAGGCTTTTGTAGAAGGCCGATTTGATTCCAAGTGAATACTTCAAAAAATTCTTCTAACGTACCAGGGCCTCCAGGTAAAGCAATAAAGCCATCAGCTAGTTCCATCATTTTGCTTTTGCGCTCATGCATAGAATTGACGACAATTAGCTCAGTTAAATGTTTATGAGAAATTTCACGTTCCTCTAACAACGTCGGAATAACCCCAATCACCTTGCCACCTTCACGAAGAACCGTGTCTGCAACTGTTCCCATCACACCTACACTCGCTCCGCCATAAATTAAGGTAATATTACGTTTTGCTAATTCTTTTCCTAGAAAAATAGCTCCTTCTTTATATGCCTCAGAAGCACCGATGCTTGATCCGCAAAATACTGCAATACTATCCATCATTGTTCCTCCATATCTGATAAGTATCTTTCCGCATTAACGGGCAGTGAACTGTAAGCGGGGGGGTGAAAAAACCCCACTGATTCACGTTTCACTTTTATAGTATAATTTAATTTTGAGAGGAAAGAAATGGAGGAAATAGAAATGGAATTAAATGAGTTTCAAAAATGGCTAAAGGATTACTATGATACACGTGGTTGGTCTGATTTAAGTATTTTTACGCGTATTGGCTTCCTAGCTGAAGAAACTGGGGAAGTAGCAAGAGCCATACGAGCTTTAGAAATTGGTAGAGATAGACCAGATGAAAAGATTCAAACATATGAAGAAAATAAGCAAGAATTAGTAGAGGAGCTTGGAGACGTTTTAGGGAATATTATTGTTATCGCTAATAAATATGATATTTCACTGGAAGAAATTTTTTCCGCTCATAAGGAAAAGCTAATGGAGCGTTATGAAGCATAGAAATACATATGGAAGGGGGATTCATATGGATTATCAAGTTGAGATTTTATTAGAAAATCAGGATGACTTTACTACGTTTTTAAATGCAAAGATTAAAGAGTACAACGATGAACATTCACCGTATCATAAAGAGAGTAGACAAAAGGGTTCTGTTCGTCCGTTAAACCTAATCGTAACCGATGATCAACAGCAATGGATAGGCGGCATCACTGCTGAGGTATATTGGGGATGGGTAGAAATCAATAAGTTTTGGTTTAGTGAAGAATACCGTGGAAAAGGTATTGGTGGACAACTACTGGTGAAAGCTGAAGAAACAGCCAAGCAAATGGGCGCTACGAAGGCATTGCTAACTACATATGACTTTCAAGCACGTACGTTTTATGAAGCGAGGGGCTATGAGGTTGTAGGTGAAATAAAAGATTATCCGCCTGGAAGTAGCTACTATACTATGGTTAAACATCAACTTTAAGTTTAGAAAGGCTGTCTGATTAGCTCTTTGTGACAGCCTTTTGTTATATCCTGATTTATTCTCAAATCACAACGAATCAATCCAGTAGGCTAGTAGAACAAAGATGAGAAAATTAATTTTTGTTAATGTATTATAGCATTAGTAAGATTATGAGTTTGGAGCGAATATCAAATGAGAAAGTATACTTGTCCTTGTTGTGGTTATAAGACTCTTGCAGAAGGAACACTAGACAGTTATGAAATATGTAAAGTTTGCTATTGGGAAGATGATTTCGTACAGAATGAGGACCCAGACTTTGAAGGTGGAGCCAATGAAGTATCTTTGAAGCAAGCGCAAAGGAATTTCAAGATTTACGGAGCAAGTGAGGAAAGGTTTAAAGACAGCGTTGTAGAACCAAGCCTTGGAGGATACGAGAAAGATGAAAATTTTAAATCTCTCTAGAGTTTTTTAGGGGATACTATGCTTTCTTTCACTGACGAGGTGCAAGAGTTTTAAGATCAAGCTACCGAATTCAAAGGTAGCTTTTCTTATTGAGCGAACGGGGCAGTTTAGTTGTATAAGGAAAAACATAGTCTTTGTTGAAATTTATGCAATAATAAATATATTAAAACATAATTCAGGGAGGTTTTTATGCAAACTGCAATACCAGCTACTTCTATGTTTCTAATTATTGGATTGTTCATTTTAGTTCGTAGAATCCGTTCTATGTACAAACCAACCAAAGGCAGAGGAGGGCGATTAATTCTTCCTCTTCTATTTTTAACACCAGGATTTTCATTTTTTCTAAACGCTTCTGGGGACGTCACATACCTTCAATTATCTATAGCAATTTTTTTAGGAGTGGGTTTATCTATTCCTCTAATTTTATGGTCAGATTATGAAATACGAAATGATGGTTTAATTTATGCTAAGAAAAGTCCTGCTTTTATAATTACTTTCGCCCTTATAATTGCTTTACGTTATTATTTTCGACAACATATTTCTACTATCGAACCAGCTACACTCAATGTGCTAATTTTCTTACTTGCTATTTGTTATTTAATTCCTTGGAGAATAGCTTGCTATATCAAGTATAAAAAGGTTCTTAAACTAAAAAATACAGTCAGTTTTTAGAACTTCGTATATCTCTAACACCCTCCAAAATGAAACAAGAAGTATAAGTTTGTGAATAAATGTACTTAAACTAATAGGTGCTTTCGTATCATATGTTAATACAATGGGTAGTTTTCGAGAAAACGCTTACCTTTTATTGCTTTTGTAATAATCAACTGATAAGAGCTTAGTATAAAAAGGGTTATTCAGTAATAGCGTTAACATATAAATGAATATGGGGGCGAAAAAATGTTTAATAAAGACTCAGAGAAGAATAAAGGATCAAAGAAGAGATTTGAAGAAATCCTTACAGAAAATGGTGTGGCTAATGGAAACAGAATAATAGTAGATATAGAAACAGGAGTTCATTATTTATTTAGTTGGAGTGGATATGCGGGAGGAATTACCCCGTTATTGGATAAGGATGGAAAACCAATAATAAAACCAAATAATGAATAACATACTTTATCCTGTTCAACTATAGGGGCTTTAGTTAAATATTCGATATGCGAAATATAAAACATAAAAACAGAGTGGATTCTACACATCTTGTAGATTAACTCTGTTTTTATGTTTTATCAGCAACAATCTTTTAAAAATTTATAGCTAAAAGATGACTAAAAAAACGCCCTAATGTCAAACTTATAATAAAGGGGAGATTTAGCGTGTACTCGATATCAAACTTTAAATTACTTGTTGATAAGCAGACAGAAATTGATACTATTCATCAAAATTGTGACAATTTAATGCAGTCAACGGTAACGCCTAAAATGGATGCTGAAGTCAATACTTTGTTAGATGCCATTAATAAAAAACTAACCGAACAAGGCTTTACAATTACAGTGACATCTACTGGATTAATCGCAAAATATAGTGAAGCAGTTATTAATGTAGACAAGCATTCGAAAGATTTAGAGGAGTGCTTTTTTATTAATTTAAATAATTTTGCGGAGGATCAAGTTTCCATTGTTTTAGACGTTTCCGATACAATGATGCCGAAAATCTCGAATAATCTTGATGGCTATTCTGAGATAATCGAGCAAATGACTGATACTTTAAAGAACGCAAAAAGTCTCGAAAAAGCTTGTACTTCACCTAAGTTTATTTATAAAACGCAAAGCAATATTATTTTTCATTCTGCTGAAGAAGTAGTCAATTATTATTTTCAGTAAAGAAGCAGCCACCCTCATAGATATATAGGGTGGCCGTTACTGGAAGCGCTATTGATTATATATATTCCCGCTACAATATTTTAAACAATAAACTTTCTTCCGAATAATAACAGTATCATCGATAGGATGAAGAAATATAGTGGCATAATCGTCAATGAACCATTGTGCAGGAAACTCATTCCTGATGTTATTAAGCTTACAAGTAAGTAATAGCCTAAGCTGAAAATTGCGCCAGCTGTCCCGATAACGTCCTGAAAGTTGACAAGAGCAAGGCTTAAGCAATTAGGTAGAGCAATCCCTGATCCTAATAACGTTATAAAAATGGTCACTAAAATGCCCATTAGTAAGACAATATTAGGCAATGGTAAGGAACTAACGATTAGTAGTAATAAAGCGCCGACAGTCATCACAGAACAACCGAGATGAATTACTTTCTCCGGCTGATAGTTGCTGATGAGTCTTTTAGAAATCATGGCACCAATAATAGAGGCAAGCGCCACAATTATGCCAAGAAATCCATAAAGTCCTGGTGATAAATTGAAATGGTCAATAAAGATAAAGGGAGCTTCGGCATAGTAACTGAATAGCACACCATTTATCCCACCAATCAGCAATCCAAAGGCAAGTACCCGTGGAGATGAAATAATACGTTTTACAACTGGGAAAATAGCAATTCTTTTTCTCGTTGATTTATCTGTTGTTTCAGGAAGTCTAAAATAAGCGTAGATGAACAACAAAATACTCATCGCAACGAGTACAAAGAAAACAGCTCTAAAGCCAAATCCTTGATCAACCCAGCCACCAATTAGTGGCCCTACTGCAGGGGTAAAGGCAATCACCGCAGAAATTTGCGCAAACATAGCATGTCTTTGACTGCCAGATACGCTTTCTCGCAAAATGGTTTGCGTAATTATTGAGCCTGTCGCTGCCCCAAAAGCTTGTATAAATCTACTAACTAATAGAAAAGTAATAGTTTCTGCGTAAAAACACATGAAACTGCCAATACTATAAAAAATTAAACCGCCTAGCATGGCCGGTCTTCGTCCAATAAAATCAGAAAGCCATCCCCAACAAAAGACACCTATAGCAAACCCTATAAAATAAATACTTAAGGTTAACTGTACAGAGCGATTTGAAGCATTTAATGCATCTGAAATATCAGGTAGAGATGGTGTATAGATTGTCTCGCTAATCTGTGGAAAAGCTACAAGAACAATCATTAATAATAAAGATGGTGCTACATGTTTTTTCAACTTATTGCCCTCCTACAAGCAAAATCTACTTCTTTAGAAAAGAGTAGACGTAGCTAGGGAAACGGCGGGACCATTATAAGTATTCGTTCATAAGATGTCATTATTAATCACCTAAATATGCTTAAAGTAGGAGTGCATAGTCTAGCTTCTATTATAGAGATATTTGAAATTTTTTAAAGGGAAATATAGAAATATTTTCTATCACTTGCATACGTTAGGTCTTCATCAGAACGTGGGGTTGATTTCCGTTCCGGCTGGGCGCTTTGTTGTTGCTGACGCTTCGCTTTCGCGCAGAGCAGAGCTTCCTGGGGGCGTCCGATGAGCCGCTTCGCTGCGCTGCAGGGTCTCAGGCCAACACGATGTTGGTCACGAAGGCGTTATCACAGGACGTGATGGTTTTAGCCTTCGTTCCTCTGAATCGCTGATCCCCGAGGAGTCGCCCAGCCTCCACTGCAATCAACTTATTCACATTGCTACGTTTTAAATTGCACTTGTGCACAATAGAGTATATATATATAATGGAAACAAATGTTCTTGTGTGGGGAGAGGGAAGAATGACTACATTTAATCAATTACAGTTAGTATTATTCGATGCAAATGATATTTCGGGATTAATTGCACTTTCTGACTCTGTCGGGTGGGATTACGATGAATCTGAAATTAGAACGGTGATGATGTCAGGTAAAATATTTGGGCACAAAAATGCTGTGGGAAAAATTGTTTCAAGTGCTGCCATTATCACATATGATTCAAATTTAGCTTCGATAGGTATGGTCATTGTACATGAAAATTACAGAGGGCTTGGTTTAGGGAAATTAGCTACTCAAAAATGTATTGAAAGTGTTTCAGAGCATACAGAAATTATGCTCGTCGCAACGAAAGATGGTGAACCGATGTATGCGAAAATGGGCTTTACCACAGTAGATTATGTACATAAATATCTGATTGACAATTATGTCGGTGCCTATAACTTAACTTCTAATGATTATACGATTGAAAATTTTAACGAGCGTGATTTTGCTGATATTGTTAGCTTAGATGCTGCTGCCTTTGGAGATAAAAGAAGTAATTTTCTACGGAATAGGATAAAGCAATCAAAGCAATGTATTGTTGTGAAGGATTATGATGCAAATATTATAGGTTTTGGATTGTCTATTTTAGGGCCAATCAATCTAATTTTAGGTCCGATTATAGCACCTGATTCTAAAACAGCCAGTCTCATAATAAATATTTTAGCGAAAGATCATAATGGAAAATTAAGAATTGATGTACCATATGGTCATGCTGAATTTATACAATGGATAGAGCAAAGTGGCTTTACAGAGGCAAATAAACCTCCTGTTATGATTCTTCACGCCGAGAAAATGCCGATAAGAAATAATACGTTATATGCTATAGCAGCGCAAATTTTTGGATAACATCACTCAAACAAAATGAGCACACTTTCTATTTGGTGTGCTTTTTTGTTTTTAAAGGATTTTACTAGAAGTGTGGAGAATAGGTGATAGTAAAGGAGGAGAATCAATGTTTCCTAATTTAGAGACAGAAAGACTTATTTTAAGAGAACTGACGCAGGATGATGCGGAAAGTGTCTTTAATTGTTTTTCTAATGAAGAAGTCACTCGCTATTATGGCGTTGAGCCGTTTAAAGAGATACAGCAAGCAGAAAATTTAGTGAATTTATTTTCAAAGAACTTTGCTGGCAAAAGAGGGGTAAGATGGGGAATAGAAAGAAAGGAAACAAAGGGTATAATCGGCACAATTGGTTTTAACGCTTGGTCGCCTATCCATAGACGAGCAGAAATCGGTTATGAAATTCATCCTGATTATTGGAGAAATGGATATACTCAAGAAGCGGTTACCGAAATTGTGTCGTATGGCTTTGAACATATGGGGCTTACTCGTATAGGTGCTGTTGTATTTATAGAAAATGAAGCATCGAATAAGCTACTAACTAAAGTGGGTTTTCAAAATGAAGGAATTCTTCGAGATTATATGTATCAAAATGGCCAGGCGCATGATACATTTGTTTATTCCATCTTAAAAAATAGATAAACTCGACATTAACCTACAGAAATATATTTATTAGCATCAATGTATACCTTTTATTGGATAATAAATGATAACTAAGACATGGTTTTGTGCTTGCTTTTTTCGGTTATAGTGCTAGTAAAGGCTAGGGTTTTTATTAGTGGTGAAAAAGTAATAGTAAGGGGCTTTGTGAAATGGGAATACAATATAGCACAGCTTATTTTGAAAAATTGGATTTACTTGAAATTCTATATGCGGGGAAGGCAGCGTTAAAAGAAACGCTACCCACGCACAATGTCAGTAAAAATCATTTAGAACGCTTTGAACAAATAGAAGCGGCCATTGCTAAGCTAAATAAAGAAATTCGAATTCTTGAACTAAATATTATCCAGTCCGTAGATTCAAAATAAATTGAACAAAAAACTCATGCAAAAAATAATTGCATGAGTTTTTTGTATGGCTTCACTCGAATTTAAACTTCCCTTTTTTTCATATCAGAACTTAATCCTTCTGCTGAAACATCTTCTTCTATATAGGAACTACGTTTTACTACAGATAGAAGTAATACTAAAATACTTACAACAGCCATCCAGCATAATGTAACTGCTGCAGAGCTCCAAAGTTTTCCACTGAAGAAAAGAATCTCCTTTAATCCTTCAAACATAAAGCGGAATGGTAACCATGGATAAATCCAATCAGCGTAAAAACTAGGTAACATTTCTGGTGCAATTTGTAGAAGCGGTAAAACAAAGAACATTAAAAGCACGAAAATTGGTAAACTCGCAAATTGAATCCATGTAGTGATAGCTAGTATTAATAATATAAATGTTGCGCAAGTCAGTGATAAAAATAGAGCAACATGGTGAAAATCTGCAAACTCATAATCCAGCATCCAAGTGGAGTACCAAGTTAATAAATAGCCTCCAAATAAACCAATGATCATGGCAATCAATGCCTGAAATCCTCGGAATTTAAGTTGCTCCAATACAGAATTAAACTTGCGATTTCTACCCGTAAACCATAAAAGAATAGCACTGATTAAACTACTCATCCAAATAGGCTGGAAGAATGAAAGTGGTGCATTGCTTAATTTACCGGTTTCATGCACATTGACTATTTCACTTTGGATAGGCGTTGAATAAGTGCGTGCTTGATTAGCGTTTAACGGAATATTATTTTTTTCAGTAATAGCTAATAATTGGGCGCTGACATTGTCATTCATTTTTTCAACCATTGTAGATAAAGCTTGTGGAACCATAGTTGCAACGTTTGCATTTTTCCCTTGGTTTATATAAATTTTTAGCATTGCTGATGTAGGGGTTGGTGATTGGAATGAAGCGTACTTTTCAGAGAAATCTTTAGGGATATAAATAGCTCCATACAATTCTTGATTCGCTAATTTTTCTTTCATTTCTTGTTCATTTTTTATTACTACCCATTTAAACGGTGATTCCTTTGTTGCTTGTGAAATTTTTTGTATCATCTCGACAAAAGTTTGCCCCATGTTACCTTCATCCTCAAGAACAATACCGATTGGAAGATCTTTAGGTGATGAATGGGCACCAGGGATTTGTGTTGCTACAAAAATGAAGGATAATAAGAGTACAGCAACAAACGCTATACCGAAAAACTTATTTTCTTTCATGAAAATTCTCCTTTCAGATAATGTACATCGTGTTGATTATTTCTAAGTTTGATTATATACTCTAAAAAAATCACTTCCTATAATCAAAAGCAGCCAAAGTGTTCAATACTCAACATATAAATAAATGTGTTCATTAAAAGGGAGGAATGACTCCATGTCAAAAACAGATCGACGAATTATACGAACGAAAAATGAAATTAAACAAGCATTTTTCTCTTTGCTTTCTGAAAAGAACTTTGAAGCTATCACCGTTCGAGATATTACGGAGCGTGCCAATATTAATCGAGGAACTTTTTATCTACACTACGTGGATAAATACAATTTATTAGAACAGTACGAGAACGAAATTTTTGAAAAATTCAACGTCATTTTAGATGAAACTACAAATTTAGAGATGGATGTCAATCAGTTTTTAGATGAACGATTACCTGTAATGATCCGAATTTTACATGTGTTTTATGAAGAAGCTGATTTCTTAAAATTAATTTTAGGTCCAAATGGTGACCCTTTTTTTCATGAAAAAATGAGACAGTTTTTTGTGAGATATTTCAATGCTTATCTAGTAAATCGTATTGATAAAAGCAAATGGAGGTTTCCGATTGAATTAACATTAGCGTATAACTCAAATGCCCTATTAGGGGTTATTACGTACTGGTTGCAACACGATATGCAACAATCACCAGAGGAAATTGCTACAATGTTGGCTGAAACAATGATAAATGGACCTTTTGAAGCTAGTGGATTACGTTCAATTATTGAAAAAGATAGTGAGTAGGGGATAAATTTGTGAAGAAGTGCTGAAGAAGTATAGAAGGCTAGTAGTATGATGAATCTAAGTAACATTAAAAGCGAATGATATTTTCCATTGAGTTACAAAATTAGTTGTATGAAAAGTTAAATGGATAATCGTGTTATAATCGCGCTTAAAGAACTATTAATAATCATGGCGATGGGGGATCTTAAAATGAAAACAAAAAGAGTTGGCATTTTACTTTATGATTATGTAGATGTTTTAGATTTTACTGGCCCAGCAGAAGTACTAGCACTGACAACTAAGAATAAAGTCGAGGAAGCTCTTACTCTTTATAAAAAAGAATTATTACCTACGAAACCATTTGAAGTATTTACCATTTCGGAAACTGGGGAGCAAATTAAAACGCATTCAGGAATAAAAGTAGTACCTGACTTTAGTTTTGACAATAGTCCTGAATTAGATATTCTAATCATTCCAGGGGGACCTTTAAGAGCTGTGCAATCTATAATTAAAAACAATAAAATTCAAGAGTGGATTATCAAACATAAAAATAGTGAATACATATGCTCAGTTTGCACGGGTGCGTATATTTTAGGACATACTGGATTATTAAATGGCAAAAAAGCCACTACTCATCATTTAGCATTAAAAAATTTACAAGAAAAATACCCTGAGATTCAAGTAGTATCAGAAAGCAAAGTTATTCATGATAGTAACCTCATAACTTCTGGAGGTGTCTCATCAGGAATTAATATGGCTTTATATCTTGTTGAGCAAATTATGGGGAAATCTGTAGCGGAGCGAACAGCTAAAACTATTGAATTTGCACTTTAATATAACTGTGTCATCTAAACAAATGGCCAAGATTCACTTTTTAACTGTATCTCAATTGTTGCACTACAAACAATTTGGATACAGTTTATTTTTTTAAAAAGCAAAGTAAACACTCTCAAAATCATAACGGATACTTCTGTGATAAGAATAACTTATGAAAATTAATAATTAACATTGATTTCACTTATATACAAAATGGTTGTAAAATAATGTTAGCAAGAATATCCATAAAGATTGGCATAAAAAACAGAAAAGAGTGATGAAGATGGGCATTGATTTTCACAATAAAGACAATCAAACTACTTATACAACTCGACAAGCTGACCATTCGTGGATGGAAGCAATGAAAGAACTTGTCCCTATCATGAATACTTCTAAGGCTGCAGATATTGGCTGTGGCGGAGGCATTTACTCGAAAGCATTAGCAAATATGGGCGTACCTTCTGTAATAGGTGTGGATTTTTCACAGGCTATGCTCGTTGGGGCTAAAGAAAACTGTAAAGACTATCATACTATTACTTTCAAGCAAGGAAATGCATTGGCTACAGGCTTGGACAATGACAGCTTCCAGTTAGTACTGGAAAGAGCTTTAATTCATCATATCCGAGATTTAAAGGATTGTTTTCAAGAGGCATACAGAATTTTGGAGGATAAAGGGGTTTACATTATCCAAGACCGGACACCTGAAGATTGTTTATTAAAAGGTGATGACCACCATATTAGAGGCTATTTCTTTGAGCGTTTTCCAAAATTAAAGGAGCAAGAAATAAAACGCAGACATAGTAGTGAGCTAGTAGTTGAGACACTTAAGGCAATTGGGTTTAGCGAGATTAAAGAAGTAAAGCTATGGGAAACAAGAAATGTCTATGAACAGAAAGAGCAATTGTTAAAAGATTTACGGGAAAGAACAGGCAGAAGTATTTTGCACGAATTAGACGATGAAGAATTAAATGAATTAGTGAATTATATTGATAAGTCGATTTCAATTGAAGGTTCTATAGTTGAAAAGGACAGATGGACCATTTGGAAAGCTGTGAAATAATCAATTCTTTATAAAGTGTTGAGGGGAGTTATCCGTCGGTAGAGTGGTTCAATCCGTCAGTTAGGCATTTCTATCCCTCGATTCAATAAAAAGAAGCTCTCGTCGCTTTTCAAACGAGAGCTTTTAACTATTTATTTACCTACTAAAGCGAGAAGGTATTTATCTCGATCTGCTTCCTCCTGCATTTTATTATCGACCAGCATTGCACCGTTTCTCACATTTGTCATATCACGGTCAACTAAAAATTGAACATTCACTTTCGCGGCTTTATTATCGACAGGACATTCTCCTTTAAATTCTACAACGTCCTGCCCTTTTTGAGTTTCAAAATAAACCCAGTATGGATTTTGACAAGCGTTAGCAAAGCCCGATTCTATTGTTTTACTACTATTTTCGAATGAATAGTTTTTTACATATGTAATATATTCATTATCTGTAATGTCCTTTTGTGGACCGTAAAAATACCAGAACACCCCTAAAATTCCGATTGGCACAATCCACAGTATATTCCTTTTGCTTAATTTTCCCATATTGGAAGCCCCCTTTATAAAAATATTTTATCATCTTTATACTGATTTTTGCTAGTTTACTATAATATTTTCTAGTTTAGGATTTAATATTGTAGATAATGATTTTGGGGGAGATATGGATTTTTTCAGTTTCATCTGTGTTTTGTTGATGAATGGAAACTATGAGGCGTATGATGACGTCATGTATGAAAGGGTAAGCAAGTATTCAACTGGAAACAGCGCATATTTGAAAACTTTAATTTACTGAGAAATTAAAAGCAAGGAGATTTAAAAATGAATTATGAAGTATTTCAATGGATTAATGATTTAGCTGGTCGCTATCCTTTACTAGATAAAGGGATGATTTTCATCACTGATAGCGTTCCTTATGTCGTAATCGTATTTATGTTATTTTTATGGTTTACAGCAAACAAAGAAAAAAGGACAGAAAAACAATATACTGCTTTTTACATTGTCTTTACATGTTTACTTGGATTGGGTTTAAACGCACTCATTCACTTTGTCAACTATCATCCACGACCATTCATAACGTATAATGTTCATCAGTTAGTACCACATGCTGACGATTCTTCATTTGTAAGTGATCATTCAGTATTAGTATTCTCTTTAGCATGTACGTTGCTATTACGAAAAGACTCGTGGAAGTATCCTGTATTAGTATGGGCTATCCTAGTAGGGATTTCACGTATCTTCGTCGGAGTACATTATCCAGCCGACGTGATTGGAGGAGCCCTTCTGTCATTTGGGGCAAGCTTTGTCATTATCAAGTTCTCCAAAATATTGGAGCCGGTTGTACAAGTTCTGTTCAATATCTATAACAAACTAACGAAACATATCCCTTTTTTAGCGAAGTTCGGCCATAAAGATCTGAGTCATGGGAATAAATAATGCAAAGATGAAGAGTCGCATTTTAATGCGGCTCTTTATTTTGTTAACAAAAGAATAAATATAAAATCATATGTATCAATAAATAAAGGTTTTAATTTCAATGCGAATTGGCACTATCATACATTCTGCAATTTGTAGGACAGTTCTTCCTTTTTCATTAAATATGATCCGCTACTATGGCTCTGTTAAATGAAACTATTGATATTTGAAACCTACCTGAAATCTTAGTATAATTAGTCGGAATATTGGTACTTTTAGGTTTGTAGAGGGAGGGTTGCTTAAGTATGAGGTGGAAGACATTAAAATCAGAGTTTTTATATAAGAGTGAATTTGGTAATTTAAGAAAAGATAGATGTCAACTTCCTAATGGCTTAGTCATTGAAAATTACCATGTAAATGAATACAGTGATTGGGTTAATGCGGTAGTTATTACAAAAGATAAAAAGCTTGTTTTAGTTAAACAATACAGATATGCAGCTAACGGAATTTTTCTAGAGATACCTTCAGGCAAAATAGAAGAATGGGAGACTAATCAAGAAGGAATTCTGAGAGAAGTTAAAGAGGAAACTGGATATATTTCTAAAATAAAACCGATTTTATTAGGAGAATATTTCGTGAATCCCGCTACACAGAATAATAAAGTTATAACGTATCTTATCTTAGATGCATATAAGGCATATGAGCAAGATTTAGATGATACTGAAAATATTGAAGTTAATTTAATTGGTTTTGATAGTTTTGAAAGCTTGTTTAAAAACAAGAAAATTCTAACTCAAATGTTTTCAATAAGTGCTTACTACATGGCTAAAGACTATATGCGAACAAATAGACTTATTAAATATTGATATGGTTCCCCTATGGTAGACAGAAAAGAAAGTAAATTAATCTGTCTATTATATGGGATTGTTTATGGCACATTTTGAACAGGAACTCAAGGACTATATTCACTATTACAATCACAAACGAATGAAGAGAAAATTAAAAGACCTAAGCCCGGTGGTTACCTCTCAGGTCTTAGAAGATGCTTAACTAAATATGTCTAACTTTATTGGGTCAGATTATATTTTTACCAGTTTTTTAAAAGTCTCAAAATCTAACTTTTAATTGGTACCCATAATTCAACTTCGCATTCATTGGATTTCCATTCAAAAGTACTTCAAGAATTTCTTTTTCGCTATATTTCGAAACATTGTATTTATTTGTAAAAATCTCATTTTCAAGTTTATCAAATAAGAGCCTTGAAATTCCATCATTTGTAGTAAGTACTACATAAGATTGTGAAGATATTTCTAAGTGAAGGGATTTTTTTATTTGTGCAATTGTACATAAAAAATATTGCACTTTTATTTTAATAACTTAACTTTCGAACTCAAAAAAAATGTATCTGGTACTAACTTAAAAGATCAGATGCAATTTTTTTATTAGTGTTCCTCTTGAGCCAACATGTGCAATTATTGAAGATACAATGAACTGTTCCGGAAGTTGTAGCTTTAGAAGGGGATACCGCCAACATTTAAAGATTTTAGTAAGTGATATTTTAAATTGTTTAAAGTAAAATAGTAGTAAGGTATTTCATAATAAACTCAACTAATCTGATTAGTTGAGTTTTATGTTTATATATTAAAAAGTTACTAAAATATTTTAAAGAAGATGTGATGATTAATGGGGAAAATCGCCATTTTGGCAGAGAAACCATCTCAAGCAAGAGCTTATGCTGATGCATTTAAAATTAAACAAAAAGAGAAAATATTTATTGAATTGGAACCTTGTTCTACTTTTCCTGAAGGTGCAGTAATTACCTGGGCAGTTGGTCATCTTGTTGAATTAAAGGAACCAAAAGAATATCAAAAGGAATGGGAGAAATGGTCGCTTGGATCATTACCTATCATTCCACAAAAATTTGAAGATAAAGTTGTCTCTAAAATGTATTCACAATTTAATGCAGTAAAAAAAATCTTTAGTGATCCGCAAGTAACAATGATTTATAACTGCTGTGATAGTGAACGTGAAGGTTCAAATATCTTCTACTCACTTTTAAAAATGACAAAAGTAAATAAGCCTGTTAAACGATTATGGATCAATTCATTAGAAGTTGAGGAAATTCGAAAAGGTTTTAATAATATGCAAAGTAATGAGCGTGATCTGCTCATGTACCAAGAAGCAAAAACACGTCAAATTAGCGATTGGTTAGTAGGCATGAACTGTAGTCGCCTATATACGCTACTTTTACAAAAAAAAGGCTTTAAGGGTAGTATCTCCATCGGACGTGTGCAATCGCCAACCGTATATTTAATTTATAAAAGACAACAGGAAATTGAACATTTCAAGCCTGAAAATTTTTATGAAATTGAAGGGATCTTTAAAGCACAAAATGGTGTATATAAAGGGAAGGCAAAGTTAAAAACAAAAGAGCGTGCAGAGGCTGTGCAATTATTGCAACAACATGGGGTTGAACCGATGGATACAGGTCTAATTACGAGTGTAACGAACAAAACGAAGCGTATTGCACCACCCAAACTACATGCGTTATCAACATTACAAGCCAACGCCAATAAACGTTGGAAATACAGCCCGTCGCATGTGTTGAAACTTACGCAATCACTTTATGAGAAAAAGCTCGTTTCTTACCCACGTACCGATTCACACCTCATTACACATAATGAGTTTGCCTATTTAAATGAATCATTGGCAAAATATCAGCAGCTCGTTGGAAAGCCATTTAATGCGATTAATCGCGGGAATAACAAACGCTATGTCGACAGTGCCAACGTTGGGGAGCACTATGCTATTATTCCAACGAAAAAAGTGCCAACAGAAAAAGCGTTACAATCAATGAATGCTGATGAAAGAAATATTTATTTCGAAATAGTCAATACGACACTCGCCATGTTTCACCAAGATTATGAATACGATGAAAAAACGATTATAACGAATGTCAAAAATTTAGAGTTTAAAACGGTAGGGAAAACAGAACTTGTAAAAGGTTGGAAAGAATTGTTTTTAAGTGAAAAAGGGATGCAAGAGCGTGAGGAATCGTTACCTGTTGTTTTCCAAGATGAAATGGTACAAAGTAAGGTTTCTATTCTAGAAGGCACAACTACGCCTCCTAAGCCTTATACAGAAGGGCAACTCATTACGATGATGAAAACATGTGGTAAATCAGTTGAGGATGAAGAAGAAATCGAGGTGCTGAAATCGATTGAAGGTATTGGTACAGAAGCAACTCGAAGTGGCATTATAGAGACCATTAAAAAGCATGGATTTATTGAAGTACGAAAAAACATAGTGAGCGTTTTGCCGAAAGGGGAGCTTTTATGTCGGGCTATCGAAGGGACATTACTTTCAAGTCCATCTATGACTGCAAAATGGGAAATTTACTTAAATAAAATTGGTCGTGGAGAAGGCTCTGCAAAACATTTTATTGAAAGCATAGGCAAGTTTATTACTCAATTAATAGCGGAGGTACCTAAACAATTAGAGTCACTTTCAATTGAAGCTGAGCAGTTTAAACCAGCTGCTGTGAAAGATATTGTGCCATGTCCGACATGCAAAGTAGGAAAAATAGGTTTGCGTAAAAGTTTTTACGGTTGTTCGAATTATAAAAATGGTTGTAAGCAAACGTTCCCAGAAAGGTTACTAGGAAAAAAACTAACTGAAAAGAACATTAATGATTTATGTAAGATTGGTAAAACAGCTGTGGTTAAAGGGTTTAAGTCAAAGAATGGTAAACAATTTAATGCGTCACTTCGTTTGGTAGAAGGAAAAATTGAATTTGAGTTTAATGAAAAGTAATTGCGGATGAGATTTTTTTCACCGTCAATGCCGTTCAGACGATTAAAAATAGTGAAGATGTGACACTCAGCAAAGTAACACGAGCGAAGAAGAAATTTGAAGTAGTAGGGAAATGCCCATTATGTGGTCATAGCGTGATCGAAGGACAAAAAGGCTTCGGCTGCAGTAACTGGGAAAAGGGCTGTAAATTTGTCATCTGGAAAAACGATGAATTTTTAGCCGCGAAGAAGAAGAAGCCTACCAAAACAATGGTTAAGAAATTGCTAGCCGATGGAACGGTATTGGTAAAAGGCTTAACAAGTAAAAAGGTTCTAAATTCGATGCTCAATTAAAATATGAAAAAAATACTGACAACGAATATTTTAGTTGGAAGATGGAATTTGAAAAAAAGGATTAAAATTAAGCATTTATGAATCTTGTTGAATTAATTCTCACTACCCTAAACAATTATTTTATGAAATGAAGGTTATCTCAACCTAATGACTTCCAAGTAGAAAAGAAAATCCTTTGTATTTTTATAATTTCCATTTATAAAAATAGATAACCAAAATAGAATGAAAGATTTGTTAGTAGATCATGTAGAGTGTTGCCCTCACTGATATTGAATATCGAGACTAATAGCGTACTATGAGGAATTTGTATAGTAAGGTAAGATAAATTATTGTCTAAATTTATTTTATTTTTCCAATAGTAATTAATGTTTAACAGTTCTATTTTCTGGCTATTAATCTCTCGTTTATTACTATTTTTACTTTAATGTAATATATAATGTAATTGCTATCTGGAAAATATTCTGATATTGTTCCTCTTATAACTTAATAATTTTTGTTGGTGCGAATGACATTGTTCGTTTGCTTAAAAGGGAAATCGGTGCAAATCCGATGCTGTCCCGCAACTGTAATGGAGAGTCTATACAATATGTCACTGTAGCGAGCTATGGGAAGGCGTATAGATGATGAACCTAAGCCAGGAGACCTGCCAATAAAAGCAACAAACTTACATAGAACCACGAGGATGGTTGTAGTGACTGGGAAGAGACGCCCTTTATTTAACTATGACATCCTCTTGTAGACAAGGGGATTTTTTTATGCCCTTTGCTTTAAGAGAGGAGAGCGTTTTGAAGAATCCAACAACTAGAAAAATCAACCTACTCTTATTAGTGTTGACTGGTGTCGTTCTAATATCCTTGACGTTAGCGATAATGGTAGGCTCTGTGTCTATAACACCTAGTATTGTATGGCGCATTATTTTATCGCATATCCCGTTCAATCCACTTGGCATTACAGAAGATTGGAGTCGTTCGCAGGAAATCATCATCTGGCAAATTCGTACTCCCCGCGTAGTACTTGCCATAATAGTCGGAGCGGGTCTTGCAATTTCGGGAGCTGCTATTCAAGCTTTAGTTCGCAACTCAATCGCAGACCCCTATATTTTAGGTGTATCTTCCGGTGCATCTGTCGGGGCGACGTCTGTTATTTTACTGGGCGCTTTTTCATTTTTAGGTATGTATGCGCTATCACTTGCGGCTTTTATAGGTGCGACGATTGCAGTACTAATCGTGTTTTTCTTAGCACGAGTTGAGGGGCGAATTTCAGTTATTCGATTATTATTAGCCGGAATTGCCGTGTCACTAGTTTTGTCAGCAATGACGAATTTTATGCTGATGATGGCGAAAGAAGAGGGCGGTATAAAGGCAGTGATGTATTGGATGATGGGAAGTCTGGCTGGAGCGAAATGGGTAAATTTAATGATTCCGTTCGTTGTTTTAACGGTCGTCTACGTAATTTTACGTCTTCATGCACGTCATTTGAATTTACTTTTACTAGGCGAAGAATCTGCTGTTACGCTGGGGATTAATTTAGAGAAATTTCGATTGCTACTAATTCTATTAATTTCCCTATTAACAGGTGTCCTTGTTGCTGTAAGTGGTGCAATTGGCTTTATAGGACTGATTATTCCACATATCGTACGCATGATTGTCGGCTCAAATTATAAGTTTGTACTGCCAGTCAGTGCATTAATTGGTGCGATATTTTTAATATGGGCTGATGCAGCTGCGCGTATTGTGATTGCACCTGAGGAAATGCCGATTGGAATTATTACTGCTTTATGCGGATGCCCATTTTTTATATGGATGTTGCGTAAGCAAATGTATTCTTTCGGGGAGGAAAATTAGATGGTATACGTAGCAAAGAACCTTACTTTTGCCGTGCAGCAGGTGAAAATATTAAACAATGTTTCTGTACATATTCAAGAACGCGAGTTTGTGGGCATAATTGGACCTAATGGCAGTGGGAAATCGACCCTATTAAAAAATATGTATCGTATGCTACAACCTCAAGAGGGAGAAGTATTTTTATTTAATGAAAATATTTACAAGCAATCTTCAAAGGAGATAGCAAAGCAACTAGCCGTCGTAGGGCAGGAAACACCAGTGCTTTTTGAGTTTACTGTTAAGGATCTTGTTGCAATGGGACGTACACCGCATAAAAGGCTTATGGAAGTGGATACAAAAGAAGATCTAGCTATTGTCGAGGAATCGATGCAGCAAGCAGGCGTACTGCATTTAAGTGAACGTACTTTTAGTTCATTATCTGGTGGTGAGAAAAAACGAGTCGTTGTTGCAAGGGCTTTGGCGCAACAGGCTAAGGTTATGGCATTAGATGAGCCAACGAATCATTTAGATATTCAGCATCAACTCCAGCTTATGGATTTAATACAGAGCTTGCCGATTACGGTCATTGTAGCCTTGCATGATTTAAATATTGCAGCAACTTATTGCGATAAAATTTATGTTTTAAAGGACGGAGAAATTGCGGCGTATGGAACTCCGTTTGATGTATTAACACCCTCATTGCTACAAAAGGTGTTTGGTGTACATGCAGAAGTTAATGTACATCCTGTCACGAAAAAGCCGCATATTTATTATATATCTGAGCAATTTTTATAGTTAGTTTAAGAGACTTAGATTTCTTTCAATATATTTTTTAGAAAAAAGGAGAAGTAGACATGAAGACATTAAAAAGCGTATGGCTTGTTCTTGCAATCGCAATGCTAAGTATTTTAGCGGCTTGTGGTAACGAGGAAAAACAGGATTCAGCATCGCAAAGTGAACAAGTAGAACCAGCAAAAGCAGGAGCAACGGAAGTAACGATTGACAATAACGATACGACACAAGTCTATTCGCAAGCACCTAAAAAAGCAATTAGCTTAAATCAGCATGTGACAGAGATTATGCTAGCGTTAGGCTTAGAGGATTCAATGGTCGGAACAGCATATTTAGATGATGCAATTTATCCACCGTTACAGGCAGCTTATGATAAAGTTCCGGTACTAGCTGAGCAATACCCAACAAAGGAACAAGTGATTGATGCAGGAGCAGATTTTTTATATGCAGGCTGGAAAAGCGGGTTTAGTGAGAAGGGTGTTGGAACACCAGAAGAACTAGAAGCACTTGGCATCCACACTTATTTACATACATCTTCAAGCATTAAAAATCCTAAGTTAGAGGATATTTTCGGCGATATTCGTAACATCGCCAAGATATTCCATGTGGAAGAGCGTGGAGAAAAGTTAATTGAGCAAATGACAAAAGATGTAGAGGATATTCGTACGAAGCTTCCGCAAGAGGAGGGGAATTTACGTATTCTTGTATTTGATAGTGGTGAGAAAGAAGTTTTCACTGCTGCCCAAAACTTCATGAATGAACTTGTGACAGTAGCAGGTGGAAAAAATATTTTTGGGGATGTTGAGTCTGGCTGGACAACCGTTTCAAAAGAAGATGTAGTTGAGCGCAACCCGGAAGTTATCGTTGTAATTGACTATGGTTCAACTACTGCTGAAGAAAAAATTAATTTCCTAAAAAATGATCCGGCACTAAAAGAAACGGAAGCGGTATTAAACAAACGTTTCGTTATTTTACCACTATCAGCAGCGTCTGAAGGTGTTCGTGCGGCTGAAGCAATACAAATTTTGGCACAAGGATTTTATCCAGAAAGCTTTCAATAAAGAAGAGGAGCTAGCCATGTGCTAGCTTTTTTTATAGGAGGAGGGTAAAAATGACTATAAATGCTTTTAGCCATAATATTCCTGAAAAAACATTTGCTAAGTTAAACATAGAAGGTGAATTTACGCGTCTTGCTGTGAGTCCTGGCATTATCAACAAACATTATACACCAGCACAATTTCAAACAATCGCAGAGGTAGTCGGAGTGAGTGGCGCTATTAAATATTCTGCATCCTACAGTATACTACTATCTGTACCGACAATAGAATTAACGACTGCCAAAAGGAAGTTGGAAAAGGCGGGCTTATATATTGCAAAGCAAGGACAGATTGTAACTATGAAGGCTTGTGATTTTTGTGATGGCGATAAAATGGAGGCAGCACAGATTACAGAGGAGCTGTATCAGCAGCTTGAAGGCTTGGAAGTACCAAGCAGGATTCGCATTAATATGAATGGCTGTGCATCAGCTTGCTATAATGCCGTATATGATGATATTGGGCTTGTATATCAGAAAGATAGCTTTGATGTGTATTTAGGGGCTGTTCCGATGGGTAAAAACGCACAGGCAGGGGAGCTTTTTGTGAAGAAAGTGTCTGTACAGCATATCGAAAATCTTTTACAGGAAATAATTAGGGTCTATAAAGAACTTGCTCGCCAAAAAGAACCATTTTATAAGTTTTACAAGAGAACAAAAGCAGCAGACTACTGGCAAACGATAAAAAATTACCCAGGTAGAGTGATTGTAGATTGATTTACAACTAAAATTGTAGAAGGAGATATGTGATGACTACTATTAGAGAAATTGGAAGCTTATGTGTTACTGATAGAGATGGTTACATTATTAACCATTCAGACTGGAATAAAATCAACCCAATTTTTCTTCCTGTGATATACGATGTGGTTAATACGTATTCCACTCATCTTCAAGATGACTTACATAGTGTATACATAAGAGGATCTATTCCAAAAGGGATAGGTATTGAAGGCGTAGCTGACTTAGACACAATAGCGGTTACAAAACAAAACCCTAATAAACTGCAGTTAAAGCGGATAAAAGAAGTGGAACAAGAATTAAATCAAAAACATACTTGTGTAGATGGTATTGAACTAAGTTTTTACGGCATAGAAGATATTTTAAATTCGTCATCTTTTTCAATAATTAGTTTCATACTTAAAACCCATGGAATATGTGTGTTTGGAGAAGATTTGATACCTCAATTACCAAGATATAAAGCTGACGAAGCTTTAGCAAATGACCACCTTATTCATTTGCAAGGTCAAATTAAAAATGCCTGTGATGATCTTCAAGATAATTCTGATATAGAGGATATTAAAGATTGTTGCAAGTGGATTATGAAAATTATTGTAAGAGCAGGACTTGGACTTGTCATAACTAAAGCAAACACATATACAAGGGATTTATATCCTGCTTATAAATTGTTTTCGGAATATTTCCCTGAAAAGGAAAGGGACATGAAAAAAGCACTTGAATATGCCATAACACCCATAATAGATACAAACTTATTGTTATCGTTTTTAAATGAATTTGGAACGTGGATGGTTAGTGAAGCTGAAAAATGGCTAAAATCCTATAACCCTAATAGAGAATTAAACATGAAAATATAATCTAATTAATAACTTGCGAAATTCGAATTTGGAATTAGCTTTGTTTTAGCCTATATTATTACGTTATAACAGACGGAATTGATTCCACATACAGAAAAAGGTAATCCTATCTTAGTCATGTCTAATATGGGATTACCTTTTATTTTGAAGCATTTTTAGATTTTAGGTCAATCGTATACTGCAAATAAAGTTTGATCATTTTCTATTTATGTTGCTCTACAATTGCGCCCAATCATATATTATTATTTATTGATTTGTCTTTAAATTCTTTCCAATATACTGGACAATCTTGCGAAGTTCAGTAGATGATGGGCGTCCAAATGGACTTGTTTGTTTTTGTTGATAAAGTAGTTGTCCATTTTCATCAACTAGGAAATAAGCTGGCTCTCCATGCGTACCATGATCCTCATAGGGTGCTTCTTCTCCGTGATAAAACACATCATATGCTTTTAATGTTTTTAACTCTTCATCTGCTAAGACGGTAAAGGTAAGATTGTGCTCATCAACCATTTTCTTTAAATTTTCCAATTGATCCGTTGAGATTGTAATTAGATGTACATTCTTGTCTTCAAAATAACTTTTGTTTTCTTCAAGCTCTTTTAAGTCATGAAGACAAACAGGGCACCATGATCCTCTGAAAAAGATAATGAGATGCCAACTTTTATGCTGGTTTTGATGAGATACAAAAGAGAATTCTTCGCCGTTGACTGCTGGAAGAGTAAAATTGGGTACTTTGTCACCCAAATTAAATGTAGACATACTTATCCTCCTGAAAATTGTAAATTCTTATTGAGCTCTAGTACGGATTTGGAACTCCTTTATATTCTTTCCTTTTCTAAATTAGATATGTAAAATTTAAGGCCTAACTAAACTGCACAAAAACCGTTTCTTCCAACAAATTCCGAGCTGTAATTTTTTTCGTATTCAGGCTTAGAAAAGTGAAATGAACATTATTATTTGTCATTTCTTAGCATACTTTATTTCAAAGCAACACCACTTATTTTCATAACTAAAAAGTGGTTTTGCTTTTTTGTTGAATTTTTTGCAGTCAATATGGCAAACTGAATACGGAGATAAATCTGAACATGATCCATCTTTCACCTAATGGCATAAGCGTCTTACGAATAAATTGTTAAGTACGCCATGCTACATATGGGGGACACTATAACTTGTTTTATATACTAAAGTTAGCAGGCTAACAGTTCGGAGGTAGAAAATTGAGCAAAAGGAGATCAGTTGGGTTAGAGTTGCGTACATTGTCACTCTTAATGAGAAGACAATTGGATCAAACTATATGTACTATGCAAACGGAAAGAGATAACCTTACTGCCATGCATGGTTGGACGATTGGTTATCTTTACAAAAATCAAGATACAGATGTGTTTCAAAAAGATTTTGAACGAGAATTTTCTATTCGCAAATCAACAGCGTCTAGAATACTGAAATCTATGGAAAGTAATGGATTGATTACTAGGCAAACTGTTCCTTATGATTCAAGACTCAAAAAAATTGTCTTAACAGAAGATGCGTTGAAAATACATGATAGTATCATGACACGTAGAGTAATGCTTGAACAACAATTACTAACAGGTATCCCGGAAGAGAAACTTGAAGTTTTTTTTGAAGTGATGGATGCTATGAAAGAGAATATTGAATCTTGAAGAAGATGCTATTTTTGAATTTTTATCACTATATAGTTAGCATGCTAACTAAATGAGGGGACTGCATACATGTTAAAAATATTTAAATACTTAAAACCAAAAGAATGGACGCTAATTGTAGCCAGCATAGTGTTCATAGTAGGGCAAGTTTGGCTGGATTTGAAGTTGCCGGATTATATGGCTAAAATTACGACCCTTGTACAAACAGAGGGTAGTAAAACGAGCGAGATATGGACAGCTGGAGGGAAGATGCTTTTATGTGCCCTTGGCAGTATGATATTGGCAATCATCGTGGGCTATTTTGCGGCAAAGGTAGCAACGTCTCTTTCGAAGGAATTGCGAAAAGGGGTATTTAACAAAACTTTATCTTTCTCTATGGAGGAGATTAATGGTTTTTCAATCGCAAGTCTAATTACTCGTTCTACTAATGATATAACGCAAATACAGCAAACTGTTGCAATGGGTCTTCAAGTTATGATTAAGGCTCCTATCCTTGCAACATGGGCTATTTTGAAGATCATGGGGAAAAGTTGGGAGTGGTCAGCGGCAACAGGAGTAGCTGTCATTGTTTTACTTATTTTGATAGGTAACCTAATCATCTTTGTGCTACCGAAATTTAAAGTCGTTCAAAAACTGACAGATAATCTTAACCGAGTAACAAGAGAAGGTTTAACCGGTATTCGTGTTGTTCATGCTTATAACGCACAAGGGTATCAGGAAGAAAAGTTTGAAAAAGTAAATAACAATTTAACGGATACAAATCTTTTTGTGAACCGCCTTATGGCCCTTATGCAGCCGGGGATGGGTCTGATTATGTCGGGTTTAACCCTTTCAATCTATTGGATTGGAGCGCATTTAATTAATAATGCAGCGGGTATGGATAGAATTGGTAAGTTTAGTGATATGGTCGTATTTTCATCTTATGCAATGCAGGTAGTTATGGCATTTATGCTATTATCAATGACATTCATTTTGCTACCGAGAGCAGCAGTATCTGCAGCACGTATTAATGAAGTACTAAATACACCTCAGACAATTATTGATGGCGCAACGCAATCGTCGCCTAAGGGAATCGAAGGTGAAATCGAACTGCGTAATGTTAGTTTTAAATATCCTGATGCAGAAGACTATGTTTTAAAGGATATTAGCTTTACAGCACATAAAGGCGAAACTGTTGCTTTTATCGGTTCTACGGGTAGTGGTAAGAGTACGCTAATTAATTTAATCCCAAGATTTTACGATGCTACTGACGGAGAGGTATTAGTCGACGGCATTAATGTGAAAGAATATGCACATGAAGCTCTTTATAATAAGCTTGGCTACGTTTCTCAAAAAGCCGTATTATTTTCAGGTACGGTAAAATCTAATGTTGCCTATGGTGATAACGGTCAGACTTCATCAACAGATGAGGAAATCAAAAAAGCGGTGGAAATTGCTCAAGGGCAAGAATTTGTGGAGAAAATGGACGGTGAATATGAAGCGGCTATTGCGCAAGGCGGAACAAATCTTTCAGGAGGACAGAAACAACGTCTTTCTATTGCAAGAGCAGTGAATAGAAACCCAGAAATCTTTATTTTTGATGATTCGTTCTCTGCCCTAGATTATAAAACAGACCGTCAACTTCGTTCTACCTTGAAAAAAGAAACGAAAGGTGCAACTTCTTTGATTGTGGCACAGCGAATTGGAACGATTAAAGATGCTGATAAAATCATTGTTCTTGATGAAGGTAAAATCGTTGGTATGGGGACACATAGTGAATTATTGAAAACTTGTAACACTTATCAGGAAATCGCCTATTCGCAGCTATCGAAGGAGGAGTTGGAAAATGAGTAATACACAAACAAATAAGCCCCGAAGAGGTCCAGGTGGTCCAGGTCCTATGATGGCTCCTGGAGAAAAGCCAAAGAATTTTAAAAAGCCTATGGGAAAGTTGATTGCCTATTGTAAACCTTATTTACCAGCCATCATCTTTGCCATTGTATTGGCAGTTGCAGGAACAATTTTCACGATCATTGGACCAAATAAGCTGAGTGAGATCACCGATTTGATAATGGATGGCATGACCGGTGAGATTGATATTACGGCAATAGGAAAAATCGGTCTGTTACTTGCTATTTTGTATGGATTGAGCTTTGTATTCAATTATATTCAGGCGTTTATTATGGCTACTATTACGCAGCGAGTTTCCAAAAGGTTACGTTCAGATATTTCGAACAAAATTGATAGATTACCATTGAAATACTTTGACTCTACAACCTACGGAGATGTGTTAAGTCGTGTCACGAATGATGTGGATATGATTGGACAGTCTCTAAACCAAAGTATTGGTTCGTTAGTGACAGCGGGAGTAATGTTCTTTGGATCTTTAATTATGATGTTCTATATTAATGTTACGATGGCTCTTTCTGCTATTGCTGCGACTTTCGTTGGATTTATATTCATGACATTTATTATATCCAAATCCCGAAAGTACTTCGTACGCCAGCAGCAGGACCTTGGTAGAATAAATGGCCATATTGAAGAAATCTATTCAGGGCATAATGTCATGAAGGTTTATAACGGTGAAAAAGCGGCCACGCAAGAATTTAACGAAATCAATGAAAGTCTTTTTAATAGCGCTTGGCGAGCACAGTTTATGTCAGGGATGATGATGCCACTCATGATCTTTATTGGAAATTTAGGTTATGTTGTTGTGTGTGTAGTAGGAGCTGCATTAGTAGTGAAAGGTTCTATTACATTTGGTGTTATTGTTTCATTTATGGTGTATATCCGCTTATTTACGCAGCCGTTGTCTCAATTAGCACAGGCCGCTACAAGCCTGCAGTCAACTGCCGCAGCAAGCGAACGTGTATTTGAGTTCTTACAAGAAGAGGAGCTTAAAGATGAAAGTGAAAAGAAAGTCACTTTAGATGCTAAAGATGTAAAAGGTAATGTAGAATTTAAAAACGTTAAGTTCGGATATACGAAAGAACAACTTATTATTAAAGATTTTTCTGCTCATATAGAAGCCGGTCAAAAGGTGGCCATCGTCGGACCTACTGGGGCTGGTAAAACAACGCTTGTTAATCTTCTTATGCGTTTCTATGAAGTAGACAGTGGGGAAATCATGATTGAGGACGTATCGACTAAGTCTATTACTCGTAAAAATGTTCACGACTTATTTTGCATGGTGCTGCAAGATACTTGGTTATTCGAAGGTACCATTAAGGAAAATATCATTTATAACAAAGAACATGTAACCGATGAAGAAGTAGTTGCAGCTTGTAAGGCGGTAGGTTTGCACCACTTTATTCGAACGTTGCCAAAAGGTTATGATACAGTTTTAAATGATAATACAAGTTTATCTGTAGGACAGAAACAGCTTATTACGATTGCAAGGGCAATGGTTAAAAAAGCACCATTGCTTATCTTGGATGAAGCTACTAGTTCCGTTGATACGCGTACTGAAGCACTTATTCAAAAAGCAATGGATAAATTGATGGTGGGCAGAACATCATTTGTTATTGCGCATAGACTTTCAACAATTAAAAACGCCGATTTGATTTTAGTTATGAAAGACGGAGATATTATTGAAAGTGGTAATCATGAAGAACTGCTTGCAGAAAAAGGATTCTATGCGGATCTTTATAATAGTCAGTTTGAAGATGCTTCATAATATTGAATGCCAATATTTCGCTTTTGGCTATTGGGGCAGTGTGTAATTTAGTAAAAAAGATTGATTGTTTAAAATAAAGATACCTCGTATTAGAGAAGCAATTGAACAGCAGAAGAACGATGTGAAGGTTGCTATGGAACCGTTGAAGGAGCAACTACTAGGATCAACGATTACAAAAATAACGTATGAACAGGTAAAAGTCATATTCGAGAGTTTTGATTAGGCATTCAAAAATTCTCTTACGAGAGAGCAACGTAAGCGACTGTTACATTTGTTGATTCATCAGGTTACGATTGGGGAAAAATGTAAGATTGAAAGCATCCAAATCATGCTGAATAATGATGTGTTACAAGAAATGAAATTAGGAGTTGGAGAGGTGTCTGGGAACACTTCTCAACAGCTCCTTTTTCTGTTTTGGTTTCTATTTTAGTTTGATCCTACAAGTAGCTAAATGTGGATTTTAGTTAGGATAACCTTATCATAAGTATGTGAGGTTTTAATAATTTGATTAATAAAAGCTATCTAGAACATTGAGTTCACAACGTTCTAGAAGGCTTTATTTAGTTTAAATAACATAGTATTTAAATGGAATGTGTTATAATTTTACATATATTTAATATAGTGAGGTATTTTTTATTTTCAAGAATCTATTATATTTTGATGCGAAAAAGGTAGTTGAGTACAAGGCTGTCCTAGAAGGAAAAAACATGTAGCAATTAAAAATATAAAAATTTCATCTTCAAAAAATCTTTAGAGGCGCAAATTTCAACCCTGTCAGGTGGATTTGGTGGAAGTAATGAAATTGAAGGAGAACTGATAATGTCAAGAAAATCTCAATTATCTGTGTCAATTTTCTTGACATAGTATAAGTTTAACTTGAGTTCTTACAGAAACCGTGTAGCAAAGTTTAGAAAAGCATAGGAGATTCCAAATGGATGCAATTCAGAGCATTTTTAATAATAGGGAGATTGCATTAGTTGTTTGGGTTATCATAGCCATTATAATCGGTCTCTTTACAAAAGTTGGTAGGGGATTTTTAAAATCTGTCTTACCGATTGTCTTTAGTCGCAAATTTGTTGTTTTTTATATAGTATTTCTTAGTTTCTTTTCTCTAACTGTTCTATATCTCTACCATACTAGTTTTTGGGATTTGTCGTTATTGAAAAATACAGTATTTTGGGTAATATTCGTATTTATCCCGATATTTGTAAAAACAATTGAGGATGCAAAAGATGGACGATTTTTTGCAAAATTGATTAAAGAAAATCTCGCGTTTATTGTGATTATCGAATTTATCCTAAATTTTTGGACGTTTAACTTGGCTGTGGAAATGTTGACTATCCCAATAGCTCTTTTTCTTGGCGGGGTTTATGCAGTTGCATCGAGAGAAGAAAAAACAGTGATTGTCAAAAAGTTCATAGATGGGCTATTTGTTGCCTTTGGAATTGTGATAATAATATTTACTTTGTACAACTTGATACGAAGTCCGGGAGAGATTTTAAATATAAAAACTTTGAAAGAGTTTCTACTTCCTATTTTATTGTTGTTTATGAATCTCCCAGTAGTATATGGATTGGCCCTTTATAATACTTACGAGCAAATATTTGTAAGGTTAAAAGTTGAACCTAAGGAACAAAAAAAATTTAAACGACTACTCTTTCGGTTCGCTGGAATTAATCTGATGAAAGTAACCTCGTTAAAAAACAATTTAATGCGTACCACAAATTTAAGCAAAACTGCCGAAGAATTAAAACAGAATTTGCGAGAATTTGAAAGATATTTGAATACCCGTATAGGAGATAATTATATGAAAAGACCGCAGTTTTATATTTTATCCTGTATTATAATGATTATTATCTGCTTGTCAGGTATTATTGCAAGTAATTCTACTGTGGGATTGAAAGACTTAGTTACTTTCAACTTTATATTGGACATTGCGAAAATAAAGCAAATAGTGACTTATGTATTATCAACAGCACTAGCTATTTCTATTTGCTTTTTGATTTACTTAATTGGGTTTCGAAAAAGAAAATATGAAGAGATTTCTCAAATCAAAAAGTTTGCCTTACAGGATTTGTTGTTATTGATTAAGTATCAAAATAGGATGTTACAGGATTTCCCTCCAGTTGAAGATCCTCAAAAGCTATTCGCTCAATATATATCAATTATATATGACATTAAAAGAGAGTGTGATAAAGCTATTGTTACCTATGAAAACCTATTGACCTATTGGGAATTAGAAACTCTTAAACGATTACAGACATATACAGCTTTATTAATATCAACAATTGGAATTGATGATATTGAAAGTTATAGCGCAGAAGAGTTTGGAATTTTTTTCAACGATAAAAAAACAACTTCTATTCAAAATGAAAAGATTAATATTTACACTTCCGATGTTGAAAGAGACCTCAAGAAGTATTCAGAGCAAATCAAACTTTGCATGGAAATATTCAAAGTCAATGTATAATATTACTGGCTAAACATTCGGTGAAATATGTCATGAAATCAGGAGGGTCATTAACTGATGGGTGCAAATTTTTCACCTTTGCGATGATAAGGAGAACCGTATCATGAGAAAGAGAAGTTTAAACATACTAACATTAGTAGTACAAACCAAGGCCATGATTTGTACTACTAATGTTAGTATGTTTTTCATTTGGAGATTTTATTATGCACTTTAGTTTAAGAAGGAATCTTGATGTATTAAGGAGAATATATAGTAAATTTTGAAACGGGGAGAAATCAATTATGCGAATAGCAATATTTACAGATATACACGGTAATGCATCTGCATTAAATGCCGTTCTTTCTGATATAGATAGCAGAAGAGACATTAAACGTATATATTGTTTAGGGGATATGATTGGAATTGGTGCTGACTCTAACGAAGTTTTACAGATGCTTTTCTCGAGAAACGATATTTCAATGATAACTGGAAATCACGATGAAGCTGTCTTATCCTTAGCAAAAGGTCAAAAGTATCCCAAAAGTCATTCTCACACAAAAGAACACCATCAATGGATATTAGATAGACTGGATAAATCATTTATTCCAAAGTTAGAAAAAATACACCGTACGATTAAAGAAAATATAGAAGGACACTCAATTCTATTTACTCATTACAAAATTAAAAACAATTACATAAATGAACATACTAGCAAGGATCCATTTAGTTCAATTGTTACCCCGAGTATTGAAAACTTAGAAAAGTTATTTGAAGATAACAAAGAAGAGTTGATTTGTTTTGGGCACCATCATCCTCTTCATTATTTTAGAGGAAAAAAACGATATACTTAAATCCTGGTTCTCTTGGTTGTAACAATAAACCAACTGCGCCATATGCGATTATTACATTATCGAAGGAAGCAATTGAAATTAAACTGGAAGAAACAACTTATGATAACACTTCTTTTTTAGAATCGTATCATAAATTACAAGTACCACAACGAGAATTTATATTAAAAGTATTTCATGGTAATCAGCTTTACTAACGGTTCAGGTTAGTTAAAAGTAGGGAAAGAGTTGAACATTAAAGTGAACAGAGAAGAAAGACAGAAAAGATTAAATGAAATTTTAGAGGTAAGAAAACAAAAAGAAATAATACAAGATAGAATAAAAAAAGAGAATGAAGTAAAGGACCTACTTCAAGAAGTGTTCGGCGAAACGGAAATATTTGAAATTCTAGATTCTAAAAAAAGTGATTTAATTGTAGAAGATTTCTCTGGGAATTTTCCAATTGCATTTTGGAACAGAATAGACTGGGGAAATGTGGGTGTTAACCGAGTTGAAATAAATGACCAAGAAATAACAAGCATTCCTTCTCATTTAATGTCTAAAGGATTTGACACATCAACTCCCATATATATCTTTTGGGGATACGATAGTCATCCATGTGTAAAAACTAAAATGACTAAAGAATTGTTAAGTAATATTAAGGAGATTGTCTGGTTAGGAAATGATTTATATATTTATTGCCAAACTCAGAAATATGTAATTGAATTCTTTCATGATGATACTATTAATATTGGGTGGGTTTAGGACAAATTGTGAAGACTAAAAAACACTTTATCTCTGTCGACTAGACAGACTTTTGCAGCCACCTGGCATCGATATTTAATCGAAGCTAGTTGGCTGTTTGATTTTTATTTTGTAAATGGACATAAATTAAATGGAACATAGTTAACTAATGACAAATTTATTCAACAGTCAGTTTGAAGATGCTTCTTAAATTTGAATGCCATATTTCGCTTTTGGACTGTGTTTTAGGTGGTAGAATCCTAATAATTTTGCTTGATTTCATCTAATGCTGGCTTTTATTTGTTTGCATGAGTTGAATTCATCAACCTCGGCATCTGATCCTCTATAACCATTGTGCAGCTACTCAATTAATTCATTTTTTATTTCACTAAACGGTAGAATTATACAAATAATATAAACCTTTTGTTATAGGAAAAAATGGAGGTATAATTTACTTTGTGTTGCAAAATTCAGAAAATAGATTTGATTGTTATTTCGGGAAAATTAAATTACAAAATTTAATTGCACAATTTAAATGAGGGCGGTTTTTTTTATGGAGATATTTTTGGGGGGCATAATAATAGGACTTTTACTAATATGTTTACGCCTACATTATCATAAATCTAAGCTACAACAAAAAGTAGAGTTATTAGAGCCTCTGGTGGAATCGGTTGAAAATATACGTGATATTTTATATTACTGTGAGACGAATCCTAAGTTGAAATATCTATATTTAAGTCCTACTGTCAATAATCTCCTTGGTCCAAATGCATTAAGAGATCATGTACAGGATCCTGATAAAATCTTTGAAATCATCCATCCTGATGATTATGAGATTTTAGTAAAGAAAATATTAGGGACACTTAATTTTAACCAGCCTATTACGGTACGCTTAAAAAATCATCTAGGGGAATATATTTGGTCTGAAGAATATGCTACACCTGTTTATAAGGATGGCAAGTATGTAGTGTTAATGACAAATACGGTCATCAAATGGGGGATAAATTAGTATGTGAAACAGCAGTTTGTTTGGAAGCGTATGCAGATAATGACATGCTTATAGCAAGAATCGGTGGTGACGAATTCTCTATTCTTATTCCAAATAAAAGCGTTTTACAAGTCGAGCAATATTTAAAAAATGTTGAGATGAAAATGCAAAAAGACTATAAAGACTTGCCGTTCTCATCGATTAAAATATCTATCGGATATGAATATAGCAACTCCTCTTACGGCGTTATGGAGCAGTTGTTTAGCCGAGCAGATGCGAAGATGTATAAAAATAAGAAGCAAAGAAAGTTATTAAAGGAAAGGGTTTAGTCTTTTATTTTGACGCAGTAAACCGCATAAATGCATTACGGAGAACCGTATCATAAGTAAGCGAAGTTAAAGGGGCTGGGACATAACTAAATGGTTCCTTCATAAAGCCGAATAATCTCTAAATTAACAAAACACGATAAATAGAAAAACCGAACTATTCCGAAACACTTCATGAGAGTTTCATTGGATAGTTCGGTATTTTTGTTGGCTGAAACACATTTGTCCCAGCCTCTTTTTATTATAAAGACAGAATAGGACCGAATATTTTACCTAGAAGGCTTTTTATAATTCTATTTTCTAGTCGCCACGTTGCTCTAGATTTTTAGCAGTTTTACTTTGGGCAACATCCTTTTGATTTTTAAAGGTACCCATGAGAAAATCATAGGCTGGGTTCGTAACACCATACCAGTAATTTTCGTTTTTGAAATGATGCCATAAATGAACCTTTTTCATCCAACGCCCCCATGGAGATATTGGTCGAAGGGGGCGATGGGCGATATAATGCGTCCATTCATAAAATAATAAAAAGAGCATGATACCTGCAATAAATGCGTTTGTAATTATAAAGCTAGATGAAAGAAAATAGAAAATGACTGCTACAATGACAATGTTTGGCACACTATACCATAAGGGTAAAAATAATAAATGTAACTCATTCGGATTTGAATGGTGGTCATAATGTAAGCGTTTAAGCATTTTTAACAAAAATGCATTCTTAGGTGGTTTTAGATGAAAAAGAAATCTGTGTGTAACATACTCAGCTAAGGAATACATAATCATTCCAAGAATAAAAGTACCCAAAATGCCGATAGAGGTTAAATGAAGAATCATAATTCCAAAGCTAATGAGGAATAGACAGGTCATGATTAATATATCAGGATATGAAAAATATTCTTTTATATATTTCAATCTCATTTATCACGCCTCCAGTATTCTTTATTTTTTTCTATCTTTCCAGAGGGCCAAGCTTTTCGCCATTGTTTTCGTAGACAATCTTTCCGCTTCCGTTGCATCTCCCTTTAATGTAGCTTTTAATAAGTCGTGGTAATAGTTGAAGGACAGCTCACGATATTCTTTTACAGAAAAATATCTTTTCGCCATATCTATATAAATCGAATCGAAACTATTTAAAATGAGTAGAAAGATTGGATTGACAGCAAGACCAGCACACTTTTTTTGCAAATCCCAATCAAATGCTGCATAGCTCTCTGCACTGTCTTCAAGTTGCTCTAGATTGGCAAGGAGAGCAACCACTTTAGGTTGATTAAACGTAACAGCATCACGAATATAAGTCGGAGTCAAAGAACTTCTTAATTCTAATAAGTGCATGATAAATTCATCTGTTATGATAGGATGATTCTCAATAATATTCACAAGTGTCGTTAGATTCCCATTGCGCCAATAATCATTAACAATCGCAGGTATTCCTTTTCTTCCTGTTATCCATCCACCCCTTCCTAAACGTTGAAGTGCCTCCCGAACAGTTGGACGACCAACACCAAATTCTTTTGCAAGCTCTCTTTCCGGCGGTAAAGTACTTCCTACAGAATAAACACCAGCCAATATCGATCTAATTAATTCATTTTCAATTTTATCTGAGGAGCTTTCCTTTTCTTTCAAATCATCGTCCCCTTTGTTTTATGGTAATACAGATTAAAGACAGTGGTAATACCAGATTTATGTAACTAATCAGAATCTTATGTCAATGAAGAAGGGCGAATTTTTTCAATAATTATCAAACAAGCACGTAAAATCTTTAGTAGGATGGCAATATACATTTAATTTATTTGAATCAAACAAGTACAACATATAAAATGGAACTAATTAATATAAGGCGTTTTCTAAAAGACTGTTGCTTTTAGAATAAATTTTTAATGATTAAACTTTCTGGTAAAATAAGCGTAAGAAATTGTAGGGGGTTTAAATGAACAATTGATTATCAGGGGGGAAAACAGTGAAAAAATCATTTTGCTTGAAAGAAAAATTTCTCTTATTTCTTTGCCTCTCACTTGTAGTTTTATCGGGATGTGTAACTAATGGTAATCCTACACCAAAGGATTTTCTTAAGGATGGTAAAGCAGACATCTTTGTTCTGGATGATATTGTATATTCTAATGTAGAAAACATAGATTGGGTAAAAGAATTAAATTACACAATAGGTGAAGAAATTGGTGAAATAACAAAACAAACCAATAAAGCAAAGGATTTTGAAAACGGAACATCTAACAAACTATCCGTTGGAACAATAATTTATGAGACTAATACACCAATTGAGATTGCTATTGTAGATGGCAAGGAAATACCTTATCTGAAGATGCTCGAAGGATAGTAGATAAGTATCGGACCTCTTTAATGGCATACATAAAAATATTTCATGTCCGTAAACTAACAAAAAGTAGGTACAAGAAAAAAATTTGTACCTACTTTTTTATGTTGTCGCAATTTTCGTAACTTCTGCACCCGCATGTATGGGTGGTTTACGACCTTTCCATGGAGCAGATTCATCTAATTGTTTCCCAAGCTGTAGAAGAGTTAATTCCTCTGCGAAGCGTCCTGTAAATTATAGCCTGATTGGTAAGTCAGACGCACTCATCGCGAGTGGCAACGATAACGATGGTTGACCTGTTGCGTTAAATAAATTGGTAAATGGCACGTATGTGAAAATTAACTCTGTCCATTCAATCGCCGAGATATTTGGATTATCCGCATTTAGCTCACCAATCTTCCAGGTAGTACCGATTGTAGGACATAACTTAAAATTTAATGTAAGACCAACTAATATTAATTTCGACTTATAGCTTATTTATTAAAACAAAAACTCCATAAAGTCGCTTTCTTTTTAAATCCAGCTTTAAAATAAACGTGATTTGCCTGATCATTTTGATTGTTTACATTTAGTGTGATTTGAGTAATTTCATCAAATCGAAACATTTCTGTTAAAACTTCTTTTAGTAACGGGGTGCCTATTCCTTTGCCTCTGTATTCAGGATTGATAGCTATATATTCTAAATGGGCTTCTTTTGCTGTTAAGTCCATTTCAAAATAGGCATATCCTTGTACGATTCCATCCTTTTCTATAATTCTTAAAACATTTTCTTCAACTAATTGAGCTCTATTTAAAATGGTATCTGCGTCGTAATACGTTTTTGAAAATGCATTTGAATGAATCCTTTTAAATTGCTCGTAATCGGATTCTTTATAATAACGACTAGTTATAGCAACTACAGTTTCAAAAGATTCTTTCGAAACTTCAAGTAATAAATGTTCACCTGTTTTATTGGCGTTTATTCGCTCCATAAATGCTAATTGTCGAGTATTTAATTCGTTGATGAAGAAATAATAGGTTGAAATGTGTGGATATGTCTGCTGCAATGTGCAAAGTAATTTCTCTTGCATCGTTACATTGTCATTTATGGAAAATGGTCCCCATACTTCACTTGAATCATCGTCTATATCTAACCCAATAAGTGCTTGTATATTTTCATTATCGAAAGCAGCAACAATCGATCTGACTACTCCCACAGCTAAAGCAGTGGGGTTCTTATGTACTTAAGAGAAGCGTTACAAAGCTCTCCACAGATGGTGTTGCCATGTCCTGTGTA
>NZ_JBNNVB010000027.1:0-60654 GCF_050280325.1 Lysinibacillus sp. NPDC093216
GAATGTTTGTGTGGTAACTACATTCTACACGAGGTCGTTATGGGCTTCCTTTATATTGACTTCTAGGTGTTGCACTTAATATTACAATCCGTCATTTATAAAAAAGCAATGTCCTCCAAATGCATTCAAGGACATTGCCAAAATCGATCGTACAACCGATAAATTATTTATTGAAGCGTACAAGGCGCTCAATTGGAAGACGTGAAGAACCATAAGCTGGTCCAGCTGCCTCGCCAATCGCTAGTAATAAAATAGGTACTTCGTTCGGTGGTAACTCCATGTATTCAGCAAATTTTGATTTGTCGAAGCCTCCCATTGCGACTGTATCATAGCCCATTTCCTTCGCTAATAGCATAATTTGCATTGAAATTAAGCCTGCGTCAAAGTGAACAATATTTAGAAGCGCTTCTTTTGGAATCGCACCATACATTGCTAGGGAATCCTGGGCAAGCTTACTTGCAATTTCTTCAGGCATATAGCCTAGCTCAACATTTTTTGCATAAATTTCCTCTGCATTTAGATACATTTCTGTATCTCCAATGACAGCGATAATGGCAGATGCTGTTTCGATTTGTTCTTGATTAAATGAAAAAATATTAATGTTCTTTTGGATTTCTTTATCATCGATGACGATAAAGCGCCATGGCTGCATATTGCTTGAAGATGGGGATGAAGTTGCATCTTCTAACAGTTGCATAATCGTTTCACGAGAAATCGTTGTGTTAGCATTGTATTTACGAACTGATTTACGCTCGTGCATAATTTGTTTTACTGGTTTAGTTGTTGTCATTTTATTTCCCTCTTTTACTAAATATAAATTAAACCGCTTTAATTGTTACATTGATATTGCCCATTGTCGCTTTTGAATATGGACAAACGGTATGTGTAATTTCTAATAATTGCTGTGCCTCTTCAATCGATAAGCCTTCAATATGTCCTTCAATGTCAACAGCAAGCACGTAGTCAAATGCAGCTTGCTCCATTAGTTTAACCGTTGCTTTAATTGTTGATGCCCCTTGAATTTTCTTTTGACGTTTAATTAAATCTAACGCGCTATTAAAGCAAGCGCTATAACCTGCTGCAAATAGTTGTTCTGGGTTTGTAACATCCGCTAATTTCGAGCCAGGTGGTGCAATATTTAATGATAACGATTGATCCTCTGCATACGATTTACCATTACGGCCACCGTTATTAATCATTGTTGTTGTATATAATTCTTTCATAAGATTAACCTCCTTTTATGTGGCACAATTAAATTAGATTGTGCACAATTTAATTGTGCGTAATAGATTGTATACAATTTAATTGTGTTTGACAAGTAGAAACTTTATTTTTAATATTAGTATCAAAAGTACTTTAAGAGGGGATTCCCATGCCGAATCATTTAGATAATCAACTATGCTTTCTTTTGTATGCGACTTCAAAGGAAATCATTCGACAATATACGATGTTATTAAAGCCATACGATTTAACTTATACAGGTTATATTGCCATACTAGCGATAGAGGACGATGAGCAAATTACGGTGAAGGAATTGGGGCAACGTTTATTTTTAGACTCTGGTACATTAACACCAGTATTAAAAAAGTTAGAGGTAACAGGCTACGTCCGTCGTGAGCGTTCCAAAGACGACGAGCGACAAATGCAAATCTATTTAACAAAAGCAGGAATTGAAGTACGCCAAAAGCTACCTGAAGTGTCACGTCAAGTAATGAAGCAAACCAACATTTCAGAGCAGCAGTATGTGCAGCTGAAAAACGCCCTTCAAGATATTTTACTAAACGACTTGCCAATCAAAGATGAAAAGCTAGGAAAATAAAATGATTTATGAGTCTCTCCCTGAACTATTGGATCAATCACATAGGATTCAGCCACAAAATGTTAACGCCAGCTATCAAGTTGGCGTTTTTTATTTTATATCCAATCTAGCCCACAAACCCCAAAGACATGGCTATATCCTACAAATTAATATAACTGTTAAAAAGAAATCGAAGCGTTGAAATGGATGAACGTAATGCAGCAGGAAACTATGTCGTGATTGAACATGCTAATAATGAATTTAGTATGGTTGCACATTTTAAAAAGAACGCAATTTTAGTAAAATCAACATCGTAACAGAAGGGCAACTTATTGGGAAATGCGGAAACTCTGGTAATTCATCAGAACCTCATATTCATTTTCAGGTAATGGATTCCCCGGATATTGTATATGGAAAGTCCATTCGTATCCTTTAAAGATGGTAATGAGCCAATACAAGGGGATATAATATCTTAAACATACGAAGCGAAAGCAAAGTGTCAGGTATGGAAGTCTCTCACCTCTATAGGTGAGATGAATGCGGGATTAAGTTACTATTCAATAAGATAGTTCAAAATTTTTGATTTTTATGTATTTGTGCAAGTATTCTATGCAAGAGGTGATAGAATGGAGAAACATAAAAAAATAATAGCTATTTCAGGTAGCATTCGAGAAGGTTCTTCTAATACGAATATATTAAAGGCTTTAGCAGCTTTTATTCCTGAAGGTATTGATTATTCTATTTATAACGGAATAAAAGATCTTCCGCATTTCAACCCAGATATAGATGGAACGGAACCACCAGCTGTTGTAGAGAATTTTAGAAAAACGTTAGCTGAAGCACATGCACTTATAATCTGTACGCCAGAATATGCAAAAAGTGTTCCAGGAGTTTTGAAAAATTCTTTAGAGTGGCTTGTTTCGTCTGCCGAACTTTATAAAAAACCCGTAGCTGTTATAACAGCTTCTCCATCAGTTACTGGAGGAGACAAAGCGCATGAATCTTTACTACTTACTCTAGGCATGATTGATACGATTATTGTTGAAAATGGATCGTTGCTAGTTCCGGCTGTCGGAACTAAATTTAATGATAATGCCACAGTGAAAGACGAGAGCACCAAGCAATCACTTATTGACCTTATCAATAGTTTAGTAAACGAGATTAATAAATAACATAATCAACAAGTGCACGGATGCACTATAAAGCACAATTCTACCTTACGATATGGTGGCGTAGCTCTTCCAAGGTATCTAAAATTAGCTATCGACAATTAAATATTTTACCGCAGTAGAAAGGTCTTACTTCTAGCACAGTAAGGCTTTTTCTTTTGTGGAAAAGAAATTAACACCGAAACAACAAGCGTTTGCTGATTACAACATTGAGTTAGGAAATGCTACTTTAGATAACTGGTTGAAATGGTAATTGGTTAACGAGTTCAAGATCACCCTACAATAGGTGATCTTGAATACTCCGTTTTCAAATTTCGTTACTAT
The DNA here is from genome assembly GCF_050280325.1 of Lysinibacillus sp. NPDC093216. NCBI lineage: Bacteria > Bacillati > Bacillota > Bacilli > Caryophanales > Bacillaceae > Lysinibacillus > Lysinibacillus sp. NPDC093216. Next base: position 3,292 of record NZ_JBNNVB010000027.1, read on the forward strand.
TTACCAAATAAAAGGAATTAGTTTTTTAGTTTTCTGTTTATATAATGTAAATTGTTCTCCGTACTTGTTTTGTAAGTAATCATCAGATTTTGGAATATAGCCAAAAATAAATACTAAGAATAAAAATAGAGGGATAAGCAAACTATAAATATTGTTAGAGATTAGCGCTAAGCCTAGTACCCAAAGGCAATCTCCGAGATAATTAATATGAATCGCATATTTAAATAAACCGCCTGTATATAGTTTACCTTTGTTTTCAGGATTGTCTTTAAAAGGTTTTCTAAGTAATTCTGAAACCGTGTTTAACATACTGCCACCTAAAAATAATATCCAGCCTACAATAAGTACTATTAAGTTTGGATCCTGATTACTAGTAATCATTAAAATGGGGAAACCTAAATAATAAATCCCGAAAGCTAGACTATTCATGATGGCTTCTTGCCATGCAATCCCCCTAGGCAACCATATAAACATCATAGCTGTTAATCGTATAGCTGTAATAATTAATGCAATAAAAAGCCCTAGTGAAATGCCTGATTTGTCATATGTAATGAAAAGTAAATAATAGGCAATGATTAAATAGATAATCTCAGCAACTAAAATCAAGAATTTTTCTTTTATCGTTGACTTGTTAATACCATACATTGTGAGACGCTCCTTCATTTATTTTATAGGAAAATATACCTCAATGATATTACTCTCCTCCGGTGTGCTATAGGGGTCCGTTTGATAAATTTCAAACGGAGCACCGTTCAGTTTATAGTTATTTTCAGCAATCCAAACATGCAGCTTTGTATGAATAGAAGGTAATTCATAGTAAGAGCCAATAAGCGTAGCCATTGCGCAAAGACCAGGATTAAATACTTTTGTTTTATTTGTGGGCAATGCAAGAGGAATGGCAATTTCTACATCATAATTTTCAGGTTCATATTCTGAACTATGGAAAATAGCGAGTGGTTTAGCAATAGGTGATAAATTCTCAAACAAAATTTTACTAAACAACTCATTAAAGTGTCTTAGAAAATCAGCGGTATTTATTTGTTTTCGTTGAGATATTATATGATAGGTTAAGTGATCCACAAGTTTAATCTCAATCTGATCTAAATAACCCATGATATTTTCCTCTTCTTCTAATAGCTGAATATCAAGCTTTAATTTTTTTGACAACGAAGAATAAAATGTAATCTGTTGTGTCAGATTTTCCTGCTTGGCTTTCATTTTAGAGTGAAGAAGTTCGGCATCCTCCCAATTAGCTAAAATAACCTTGATTTCTTCTAACGAAAATAAATAGCTTTTTAAGCGTGCAATCAATAAAGCTGTTTCTAATTGAGAAATATTATAATAGCGATAGTTGTTTTTAGCGTCTATGAATGCAGGTTTTAAAAGTCCAATTTCATCATAGTAGCGAAGAGTCTTCAATGTGAGATGTGAGATCTTTGAAAACTCACCGATTGTAAGCATAACAATCACCTCCTGTTTTAAATATAATGCTTCCTGTAAGGGGAGGGTCAATATCAATGTAACTAAATTTTTTTATCGTCATATAAAATATTGGCGGAAGTTGATTGTGAGACTGCATTAGGGTGGGAGTAGTTCAATGAATTTGATTTAAACCTCAAGTTGGTTATACATTCCACAGGTGTTAGTCAAACTGTTGATAAGAAATCTAAGGTGCAGTTTTATATGGGGATATTATTTATTTAGATAAAAGGAAAAAGTTGATCCAGAAAGTCATGTAAAAAAGGACTTCTTGGATCAACTTCAGAGGTTGTGACTATCATTATAAGTACATTTCATCATCGCCACTAATGATCTCTTCTTTTAATTGAGGATGATTTTTAAGAAATTCCATCAAGCGTACTGCTGAACCATTAGGTTGATTTTGACCATTTTCCCAAGATTCCACTGTTCGAACTGATACGCCCATTAAACCAGCAAATAATTTTTGCGTTAATTGTAATTGAGTACGTAATTCTTTAATAGCTTGAGAATTATATTGTGGTAACTCTCTTACAATAATCTCACGGGATCTTGTTCTACCTGGCTTACCCTCTATAAAATCTTGCGCTTGTTGAATACTTTTCATCATGTCATCAAAAAATTGGTTAGTCATAAGTGCTTACCCCCTAAAGAAAATGGATATTGATTAAATTTCCTCTCCACATTTTTTAATACGGGTTCTGCTTCAAAAAATCTGGGCATTAGTGTGGTAGAAATATTTATAAAATTTAATATTTAGAGGTCATGAAAGAATTAATGGGTTTTACTCCTTACGCTTGCTTTTAATCTTTGCACAACTGTTTTTATTGCATTTCTTTCAGCTTTTGTTAGGTTTATTTTTACTTTCTTATCGTAAACTGTCATTAAAAAAATAAAGTGGCTATGATCCATAGGTAAATAATAAACGCGATAAGCGTGACTTTTACTGCGATTTTGACTACTTGGAGAAAAACGGAACTTTTTCACTCCTCCGGTGCCTTCTACGAAATCGTGATATTCACCGTTATTACCGATTTCAAATTCAAGCTCTCTTAATTCTTCATCAGTTAATGAATTTTTTGCCCACTGTGTCAAAAATGTCTCTGTTTGAATAAAAATTTTGGACGTATATGATTTGTTATTCAATTTAGAAAACCATCCTTTTTATTTTTTATGGATAGCCTAAATTGATTATACTACTATTAGATGTGGTTCACTACTATTTAATGTGGGCTATTTAAAAGAAATTTATACTAAAACTTTAGTGAAGGAGCATTTTTGTATATAGGGAGAATGCAAAGAGCCTTATCGATAGCAAGGTGCCAAAAAGAGAATCTAAGTATATTATTTAATTTACAAACAGGAATGTTTTTATAAAAAATTCCAAATCTTTAGTTTATGTTAATGTATTTAGTGAACTATATTTTATGAGGGGGTTTTCAAATGTCTTCTACGACAACTTTAATCGAAGATTTTCAAAGTTTTTTTAATCATTTTCAAAATGTATGGAATGGTTGCAATGCAAAGGAAATGAATGCGTTGATTTCACCGGATATAGTAGTACGGTGGGTTGGACCTGGTACTGATATTTCAGATTGGGGATACGAAGAAACTTGTAACGGTTGGGTAGAGGCATATAAACATTATGAAGGTCATGATCCAAAATGGCACTTTAAAGAATTGCACATTACACCTGCATCTGAAAATGAAGTGATTGCAACGTTTTGGGTAACCTTTGAAATGGATGGGAAATTTATAGATGTAGTGAAATTATTTGTTAAGAGATTTAGGAAAGAACAAAATGATGAATGGAAATTAATAAGGGAATATTGTGAGCACCTAAGTTCGGAATCTTTTATCTCAAACTAATTGAGGAATGCACATCTTTATCAAACTTTAATAAGTTTTATTCAACCACTCGTATTTGAGTGGTTTTTATTATGCTCTATGAAGCGGGGCAGAGTCCATCTTGATTCATTATTTAAAGTTGAGGAGGACATTTAAACGTATGCCCACTTAACCTCCAAGAAAAGCACCCAGTCGTAACAGAAATCAACCTCATAGTATCTTGGATATTTCTCGGCTATCACCTTAACATTGAAACTGTTCGAATATTATGTGGAGTGTATATTCTTGATTATTGATTGCTAAAAAAATATAATTTCTAAATAGAAACTATGTTTGAGGTGAAATAGGTGGAAAATATAAAAAATACTCTAGTTAATTTGCAGTGTGAATTGGTTGCAGAGAGAAATAAAGTGAATTTGCAAGATATAAGTTGGATACAATATGATATTTTGCATCTGTTATCAGAGGAAGAAAGATTATTACCTTCAGAAATAAGTACTATTCTTGGGGTAAGTAGAACGAAATTGTCTAAATCTTTGAGAGACCTAAAACATTTAGGCTATCTGGAGCAAAAACCAAATGTCCAAGATGGAAGAGAGTTATTCACTATGTTGACTGCCGATGGAAAAGCGCTAATAACAAACATAGAAGCTGGTCATGACAAACTTTACGAAATTGCAGGTAGAGTATTTTCAGAGGAAGAGTTGGTGTTGTTTTCGGAGCTATCAATGAAGTTTTCCAAGGCTCTTAAAGATGAAAGGCAGAAGGATCATGAATGAGTTTATTTCAATAAAGGGGGCAAAGACAAACAACCTAAAAAATATTTCTCTTGATATTCCAAAGCATAAAATCACTGTTGTAACTGGTGTATCTGGATCAGGAAAATCGTCTTTGGTTTTCGATACTATAGCTGCTGAATCCCAAAGACTATTAAACGAGACCTATTCTAGTTATATTCAACAATTACTACCGCATTTTGATAAGCCTGTCGTTGATAAGATAGAAAATTTGCCAGTTTCAATAGTCATTGATCAAAAAAAAGTCAGAGGAAATGCTCGCTCGACTGTTGGTACATTCACAGACATCTATACAAGTCTGCGTTTGCTGTTTTCTAGAATGGCTACTCCGTTTATTGGTTATTCAATGGCATATTCGTTCAATAATCCGGATGGGATGTGTCCGGTTTGCAAAGGTATTGGAGAGACGCAACAGATTAACGTTAATAAATTGATTGATTTTGACAAATCACTTAATGAGGGCGCCATTAATTTTCCTACATTTCAGCCTGGCGGTTGGCGGCTAACACGCTATACGGAGACAGGGAATTTTGATAATGATAAAAATATCTCTCAATATACAGAAGAAGAGTTAAATATTCTACTTTACAATGAAGGAAGTGCTCCGAAGAACCCCACTGAGCGTTGGCCAAAGACTTCTACATATGTCGGAGTGCTTCCTAGGATTCAAAAAAGTTTCGTAGAAAAAGAAGATTCCAAATATCAATCTGATTTAGATAGAATCCTTGAAATTCGTACTTGTCCAGATTGCTTGGGTACTAGAGTAAATAAAACAGTACATTCAGCTAAAATAAAAGGTAAATCTATAGCAGATTGTGTGGATATGTCTATTGATGATTTATTGTCATTTGTACAATCTATCGATAATCCAACTGTATCACTTATTATTGAAGATTTAATTGGAAAACTTGAAAGCTTACAGTTAGTAGGGCTAAATTATCTCACCCTTAACCGAAATATAACAACACTTTCGGGCGGAGAGTCTCAAAGAATAAAGATGACGAAGCATTTGACTAGTTCATTATCAGATGTTTTGTACATTTTTGATGAGCCAAGCATTGGACTTCATCCAGAGAATATTGTTGGCATCAATCGAATTTTCTATGGGTTGAAGAAAAAAGGAAACACAGTTGTTTTAGTTGATCATGATCCAGATATCATTAAAACTGCTGATTATATCATCAACATTGGCGAGTATGCGGGGGCAAATGGAGGAAGGATAACGTTTGAAGGAAACTATCCTGATCTCCTAATTTCTGATACTCTCACTGGAAAAGCTTTATCAAAAAAACATACAGTCACCACAGACAAAATTGCTTTTCCATCATTTTATACACTTAATCATGTCAGTCTTTATAATGTTCGGGATGCAACTGTCAAAATACCTAAACAGGCTTTAACTGTTGTGACAGGTGTTGCGGGCTCTGGGAAAAGTACATTGATACGTTATTTATTTACTAAAAAGTATCCTAAAACTAGAGTACTGGATCAAAGCCCTATACATGGGAGCAATCGATCCAATTTGCTAACTTATCTAAATGTATTCGATAAAATAAGAGAGCTGTTTGCTGGTGCATCCCATAAAAGTGCATCTTTATTTAGCTTCAATGGAAAGGGTGCTTGTCCTGTTTGTAAGGGGAAAGGTCATGTAACACTCGACTTGGCCTATATGGGAGACGTTGATCAGGTTTGTGAGAAATGCCATGGGAAAAGATATAACGACGAAGCACTCTCAGTTAAGTGGCAGGGATTGAGTATTCACGATGTACTCCAGTTGACGCCCTTAGAGGCCAAAGAATTTTTTAGTGATCAAGGTATTCAAAGGATTATGTCCAATTTAATTATGGCGAATTTAGGTTATATACACTTGGGTCAAAGTTTAGACACCTTTTCAGGTGGGGAGCTTCAAAGGGTAAAAATTGCAAAAATATTGGGTGATCCAAGTAATGACCTTATTGTGCTGGACGAGCCAAGTACAGGGTTGCACGAAGCTGACATTGATAATTTATTAGTGTTGTTTAAAAAACTTTTAAGTAAAAAGAAAACATTAATTGTATTGGAACATAATTTACCAATTATGAGCCAAGCACAATGGATCGTCGATATGGGGGTAGAGGGTGGAAACTTAGGAGGAAATGTTCTTTTTGAAGGTTATCCTATCGACTTATTGGATATAGAAAACTCATATACAGCAAAACACTTACGGCGTTATGTGAAATAAACTATTCTATGAACTAAAGTAGAGTGGTCTTCTGCAACATAAGAGAAGCTGAATGAGAGAGATCATTCAGCTTTTAATGTTTATTCTCGAATAACTAATAGTACACCGCTAAAGATTAATGCAGTTCCAGCCCAAAAGGATAGGCCGATTTGTTCGCCTAGTAATAGCCATCCTAGGAAGGTGCCGACGATTGGTTGAAAGAAGAAAAATAAACCACCACTTGCGGCGTTCAGCATCTGTAATCCACGATTCCACAGTAAGAAACCACACGCTGTAGAGATAACGCCTAAGTAGAGTAGGCCGCCCCAGATTGATGGTTCTACCATAGCATGGAAGTCTAAATTTTTTAATCGTGGAATGGCTAAAGGTGTTAAAACAATGATAGCGACAAGTGTTCCGTAGCTAGTGACAACGATTTGTGAATACTGCTCCGGTACCCGTTTAATAAGGACGGACATCAGTGACCAGGTTAGGGCAGCGATTAGTAAAGCAACCCCACCTAATTGATGTGAGGAATCGATATGTGCACTTCCTACGATCATATAGACCCCAAATGTCGCTAGAATAATAGAAACAGCTTTTTTTAAAGTGATTTTTTCTTTTAAAATGAATCTCGCAAAAACAACCATAAATGCCGGTGTCGTTGCTGTAATGATGGCGCCCATTTGAGCAGTAGACAGCATAGTACCCATCTCTTGGGCAACGATAGAAATCGTATTTCCAATTAGCCCAATCATAAAGATTAACAGCCAGTCTCGTTTATCAATTCGCCACGATTGTTTTGTAATAATGCCAATGATGATCAAAGAAATTATTGCAATCATATAGCGTAGCCATACTAATTCTAAAGGTGGTACGGTATCGACAACTACCTTTACTACTACATACATGCCGCCCCAAATGCTAGCAGCAAGTGATAAATATAAGGAACCTAATAAGGTATTTTTCATTTTTTCCCCTCCGTTATCTCTAGACAATACCTGTCCTTAACGGAGATATGAAGATTCTCCGTTAAGGGAGAATAACTTCAGGTACATCGTGTTCAAATAATGGTGAAAAGATCATAATATAACCAGCTCCTTTTATAGTATTTCATTTATCATATAACATTTTTTTGAATTTGAGAGAAAAAAATGATCTGAGCCCGGTAAAATGTACCGAATTCAGACCATGTAATAGATTATTGAGCTGTATAGCCGCCATCAACAAGTAGGGTAGTACCATTGACAAAGCTTGCATCATCGCTTGCTAAAAATAGCACGGCTTTTGCTATTTCCTCTGGTTTTCCTAGTCTGCCTTGTGGATGAAGTGAAGCTAAATATTCTTTCTGTTGAGCATCTACTTCAGAGAGTAGGGGAGTTTCGATGTATCCCGGACATACGGCATTAACACGTATGCCTTCTTTTGCATAAGTAGTACATAAGTTTTGTGTTAACAGTTTTACGCCACCTTTTGCAGAGGAGTAGGCTGTTGGAGCTGGTAAGGAAACAAAACTATGAATGGAACCAGCGTTAACGATAACACCGCCTGTACCTTGTTTAAGAAATTGTTCAATTGCATATTTATCAGAAAGAAATACACCCGATAAATTAATATCAATCGTTCTTTTCCATTTTTCGTAGGATAATTCATGTGCTGGAGCATCATCAGCTACGCCAGCGTTTGCATACATAATATTTAGCTTACCGTATTTATTAACCGTTTCATTAATCATGTTTTTGATATCCTCTTCTTTTGTTACGTCTGTTTTGACGAAAAGAGTATCATATCCATTACTATTTAATTCTTCTGAAACGCTTTGTCCACGATCAGAAAAATCTGCAATAACTACTTTTGCTCCTTCTTCAACAAATAGGCGAACAGTCGCTTCGCCAATGCCACTTGCGCCACCTGTTACGATTGCTACTTTATCTTTTAATTTCATTTTTTATCCCGCCTTTTATTTTGCTGTTGGTATATTTACATCATACTCGTTTGATTCTGAAATACTATCCTATAAGATGCTGTATAATATTGAGTTTATATCGTCCATTTATAGGGTAATTAATTGTGAAGGAGCAGGATTTATATGACCCATTCAAATGAAGAAGTTACATTCCAAGAATTCGTCTTGTTTATTAAAATCTATAGCAAACAGCTAGAAGAAAATATAAATATCTATCTTAATCTAGAGCCTTCTATTTCTGAGTCGGAACGAAAAAGGACTACGATGCTGTTGGATTCGTTTATTCTTCTGTTAACTCATATCGATATTGAAGATATAAATGAAGCATATGGTGATTATTTAGATACGTGGCTTCAATCACAATTATCCATTATAGATATGAGAAGCTTTAACCTGTTTCAATTAATTTTTGAGAAGTCCTTGATTACCTTTATGATTCAACAGAAACATAGCCGAATGAACGTAATATTAATGTTTTTACTATCGATGTTTACTTATCTTGTTCAAAGTTATAACAAGTATGAGGAAGAGTATAAGACAAATTCCAAATCACATGAAAGTTTGGAACTGAAAAACCTTCTATTCCTAGATCAATTTAATAAGCTATTAATTCGTTGCTCGGGATATCAAGATTTAGCCTATATATTAAAAAAATGTGAAGAGTATTTTCGATATAAAAGATGCGTCTTTTATGCATATGCCCCATGGTCAAATCAATTCTACGGGGTCATTGGGGCGGAGCTTTCAAAAGTACAGAGCATGAAGGGGCAGCTCACTGCACAACATTTAGTTTTTGGTTCCAAGAAACCTATTTATTTAAGAAACCCTAAAAATTATGTAAAAGAAGCGCATATAAAATTATTTGATTTGTCCTCTGTGATTTTTATACCGATTATTCATGAAGATCAATTGTTTGGGTGGCTGACATTTGATCAGCTAGGTGAAGAATTTGATTGCACTAAAGATGAATTACAGTTACTTGAACAAGTTGGGCAACGCTTAGGGTTATTTTTATCAAGAAAAGGTGAAAAAGCGGAGAAATCCTCAGAGCTTCACTTAACTGAACGGGAAGCAATGATTTTGGGTTTATTAGCAGAAGGGTATGACAATAAAAAAATAGGTAGCTTCCTGTTTTTAAGCGAGCACACAGTAAGAGATTATGTCAGTAGTTTAATGACAAAGCTAAAAGCAAAAAACCGTACTCAAGTTGTCGCTTCTGCTTTTCGAATGGGACTGTTGTATTAAGTGTTTAAAATGTATGAAAAATCCGAATTATTTTGCGTTAAAAAATTTAAGGGAATACTATTGAATATACAATAAAAAAGAAGGAGTAGGGGCGTGTTATAAAGCTTTTCTCCGAATAATAAATATAGTAATAAAACATTATTTACGAATATTACAAGTGAAAGCAATTAAGCTTACACGATTGTAATGTAATTGAAAGCCAATACGATAGAGTGTAATACATTATTTTGCGAGAATGTGTATAGAAGCAAGAACAAGAAGCGGAGGAATACACAATGAATGAAAAATTAGAAGGCGTATATGAAGAATACAATCGTTACATATACCACTTATGTTTAAAACTTACTCGCAATAATGTAGAAGCTGAAGATTTAATGCAAGAAGTATGGGTAAAAGTTGTGCGCTATGAAGATAGCGTTGCCGAGGTGGAGCATATTAAAGCTTGGCTAACAACAATTACAATGAATACATTTAGAGATCGCTATCGTAAAAAGACACGACGTAGTAAATACATGATGAACCAACCTGAAACATTAGACGTACCGATATTAGATTTGGTTCCCAACAATGACATTTCAACAGAAGAAAAAATTGAAAAAGATATTGTTACTAAATTAGTACAGGATAAAATGGGTCAATTAGATACAATCTATCGTAAAACATTATGGTATTTCTACATAGACCAATTTTCACTTGCAGAAATCTCATCAATTATGAAAGTTTCAATTGGTACTGTGAAATCGCGCTTATTCCGAGCAAAAGCTCGTTTAAAAGAAATGCTAATGGCCGATGCATCCATAGTAGAGTCTGTGCTGCCAGCATAATTAAATGCATTGGTCGCACTAGCATAATTACTTAGTCGGAAGTATTCGCTCGGCCAATCCAAGAAAAGATGCATCGCAAAATTATTTTGCGATGCATCTTTTTTGTGTGGATTTTTATAGCAAGGGAGGATGAGGATGAACATTGCTGATAAAAGGGGTGGAATTGCTGATAAAACCCCGAACATCGCTGGTAGAAGAGTAAGAATCGCTGATAAATCTCGAACATCGCTGGTAGAAGAGCAAGAAACGCTGATAAAACCCCGAACATCGCTGGTAAAAAAGCTAGAATCGCTGATAAAACCCCGAACATCGCTGGTAAAAAAGCAAGAATCGCTGATAAAACTTCGAACATCGCTGATAGAAGAGTAAGAATCGCTGATAAAACCCCGAACATCGCTGATAAAAAAGCTAGGATCGCTGATAAAGCATCGAACATCGTTGGTAAAAGGGCAGAAACGCTGATAAAACCCGAACATCGCTGATAGAAGAGCAAGAATCGCCGGTAAACCGAGTCAAACCCTTAATATTGTGTAAAATTCTATACAAAGTTTTTCAACCCTGACTTTAGTTTTGCTAAATTTCCCAGCTTATACTGGGATTCGCCGCTAAAACTGTGAATTGCGCCGCTAACCAAAGGAGGAGCGCCGCTAAAGCAAAGAGTTGCGCCGCAAACCAAGCAAAGAACGCCGCTAAAGCAAAGAGTTGCGCCGCTAACAAGCAAGGAACTCTGCTAAACCTCGAAATCCCACCGCTAGACAAAGTGACTTTAGTCAAGTCACTTTGCCTGTTCTATCCATCACTCTGCAGTTATTTCCGTCAACACCGGTGAACATCGCTGATAAAAGAGCAAGAATCGCTGATAAAACCCCAAACATCGCTGATAAAAGGTTCAGAATCGCTGATAAAGCATCGGAAATCGCTGATAGAAGCGATTGGGGTGGGGAAGTTACCGTAAACTCGCCCAAAAAGAAAAACACCGCAAAAAGTTAGATTCATATCTAACTTTTTACGGTGTGAAAATGAAGCGTTTACTCATGTCGATTAGGTTCAACGTTGAGTAATTTTGCAAAAATATCTCGTAATGTTTGTACCTCATCAGCTGACAGCATACCAAACATATTTTGTATAATTGCGCTAACTTGCTGACGGGAATCTTCTAAAATATTTTCGCCATCAACTGTAATTTTCAATTGGGATGCTCGGCGATCTGTTGCATGCTGTGTTTTTTCAATAAAGCCAGCATTAATGAGCTTACTTGTTAAAACAGTGACACCACCTGTCGTCACTTTTAACCGATCAGCAATGGCAGAAGGGCGCTTTGGTCCCTCCTGCGATAAGTAGTCTAAAATTAAAATATGGGATTTTGAAAAGCCGAGTACATTATGATTATTCCACTCGTTTGCCCACTTACGCTCAATGGAAGATACTACTTCAAACAACGAGGTAATGGCTCTTTCTTTTTCTTGATCCATATAAGGTCAACTCCAAAACTGTTTTAACTTTCTTGTGCCAATCTTGTCATCGCGTTTAACTCATAAGCACGTACTCTGCGTGGAATAAAACGGCGAATGTCCATCTCATTGTACCCAACTTGAATACGTTTTTCATCAATTAAGATTGGGCTTCGTAACATTCTTGGGTGAGCTTGGATGATGGCAAACAACTCTTGAATAGAGAGCTGATCAATATCAACATTTAAATTTTTAAAATCATTTGAGTTAGTTGCAATGATTTCGTCTGTTCCATCTTCTGTCATGCTTAAAATTTCTTTAAATTCAGCAAGTGTTAGTGGATGTGAAGTAATACGTTTTTCTTTATATTCGATTTTGTGATCTTTTAACCATTTTAATGCTTTTCTGGATGAAGAACAGCTCGCTTGTGAATAAATTGTAACTGTCATTCTTCATTCCCCGCTTTCTTTTTTAGGATTATATTTAATATATATCTTATTAGTAAGTTAATTAGGTTATACATATATCTTACTAGTAAGCTATATATAAATCAATAGTTATTTGAAAAATTTTAAACAGAAATGAATTTTTTCTACTACACTAAAATATACGCGTAAAAGAGCGAAAAGTTTCGCAAATTCAGCTTACAATGATGTAAGTTTACTCAATATTAATAATAGAAGTTCATAGTATAAAGAGAGCTGTTCTAATATAGAGAGAAATAGTCTGATTTAAAGGAGATAGATATATTGTTAATCCACTGATTATTAATATGATTTTATGCTGGCTTTTATGCATAGATAAATAAATTTTTTATTTTGGGGCCGGGAAGAGGGCTGTTTTCAATAGCTTGGATAGTAGGGGAACTGCTCAGGTAGGCCAAAAAACTGATCGGGTAGACGAAGAAACTGATCGGGTCGGCCAAGAAACTGCTCAGGTAGACCAAGGAACTGCTCAGGTAGACCAAAAAACCACTCATGTAGCTCAAAGCCACCGTCAAATTGATACTACCCACAATCGAGGCACAAAACAAAAAAGAGGGCAGTCCCGAGTGATCCATGAATCACGCCGGTAACTGCCCATATTGATAATATTTCTAGTTTTGTTGTCCTGAAGTAAACCAGTCTTGGACATCCCAAACCTTTGTCGCTAAACCTTCATAGAAATCAGGTTCATGGCTTACTAGTACGATTGTGCCTTTAAATTCTTTCATGGCACGCTTTAGCTCATCTTTTGCATCGACATCCAAGTGGTTTGTCGGTTCGTCAAATAGAAGCCAGTTTGCTTCATCCATCATGAGCTTACATAAACGTACCTTTGCTTGCTCACCACCAGATAAAGAATTAAGTGGGCGAGTAATATGATCCGTTTTTAGTCCTGCGCGTGCTAATGCTGCACGTACTTGTGCTTGCTCCATAGAAGGGAAGGCATTCCACACATCATCAATAGGTGTAATTTTTTCAGCTTTTACTTCTTGTTCGAAGTAAGATGGGTAAAGATAGTCACCACGAATCACTTTTCCATCTAGCGGATTTATTTTGCCTAACATCGTTTTTAATAATGTTGATTTACCGACACCATTCATACCGACTAGAGCAATTTTTTCTCCACGTTCAATAGCGAATGTAAGTGGAAGAAGTAATGGCTTTTCCTTGTCGTATCCAATGACTAAGTTTTCAGCCTCTACTACATAACGACCAGAAGAACGTGCCTCTTTAAAGCCGAATTCAGGCTTTACAGCTGTTTCAGGACGGTCGATACGCTCTAAGCGGTCAAGCTGCTTGGAGCGAGATTTTGCACGACCAGTAGTTGAGTAGCGAGCTTTATTTTTCGCAATAAAATCTTCTTGTTTTTTAATGAATTCCTGTTGTTTTTCATAAGCATCGATGTGCTGGCGTTTATTGATTTCAGCAAGCTCTAAAAACTTTTCATATGTCGCAGTATAGCGAGTCAATTTTGAAAACTCTAGTTGGAAGATAACATCCACCGTTTCATTCATAAACTCTGTATCATGCGAAATTAGTAAGAAAGCGTGTGGATAGTTCTTTAAATAGTTTTTCAACCATGTAATATGCTCTTCATCAAGATAGTTTGTCGGCTCATCTAGTAATAATACTTTTGGTTTTTCAAGTAATAGCTTAGCTAGTAAAACCTTTGTACGTTGACCACCGGAAAGAGCAGCGACATCACGGTCTAAGCCGATTGCATCAAGACCAAGACCTCGTGCAACCTCATCAATTTTCATATCAAGCGAATAGAAATCACCTGCATCCAGAGCATCTTGCGCCTCAGCCATTTGCTCTAGTAAAACTTCTAATTCTTCAGGTGTTGCTTCAGCCATTTTTCCTGTAATTTCATTAAGCTCTTCTTCTTTCTTATATAAAGGGAGAAAGGCGTCACGTAATGCATCACGCATAGTTCGACCAGCTGTCAATACAGTGTGCTGATCTAAATAGCCATAATGCGTTCCTGGAAGCCATTCAACTTTACCAGTATCGTGGATTGCTTGGCCCGTAATGATGCCCATTAATGTTGACTTACCAACACCGTTTGCACCTACAAGACCAATATGATCACCTTCAACTAGACGAAAAGAGACATCTTTAAAAAGCGTGCGGTCACCGAATGAATGACCTAAATTTTCAACTGTTAATATTGCCATATATGTTCCTCCGAGATAGCGGCTAAGCTTTTTTTATAACCGCTAATATCATTTTTATAGTTCTGCTAATTGTTTATTTAATTCCGCTAGCGTTGCTTCCATATTTGCAAGGCGTTGCTCTGCTTTTGCTACTTGATCATTATGACCTGTAGATTCAAGCTTTTCGATGTCGCCTTGTAAATTCATATAATCCATTTTAAGTTCTTTAATTTGATATTCAATATCACTTTTTGATGGCATGATGATTGCTCCTTTATGTGTTTATTTGTATAACGAAAGCGTGTAAAAGCGATGGAGGTTTTTATATCCCCCACCGCTTATTAGTTACTATCAATCGGGTACTTATGTTGCTTGAATTCACTTCTTAAAATGAAAGTGAAATTTCTACTATATTGTATCATATCCACCTGCAAAGAATCACTAAGTAGAAGCGATATTGTGTCGATCGTAAGCGAAATCTAAAAGTAATGACTGTAGTGCTTCATTGTTACTTGCTAGATTGAGCTGTCGTTGTTTTTTAACAGCTCGTTCGCTTCGGGCCTCATGTAATAAAAATTCCATGACAGCGTTTTGAATTTGTGATTGCTTCATTTTGCGACCTAGTCCAAGGTGAATAAAGCCGTTCTGTTCGCGAGGGAAGGCATGTAATAGCTCAGCCTCAGTTTGTGCAAGAGTAATACAAGGTACACCATAAGAGGCGATTTTATAAGGTGTATAGTTAGCGTTGCAAATAATAACATCTGCTTTTGGTAATAGTTTAAGGAGTGCGTTTTTATCACGAAGAATGGCAGTATTACGACGACTAAGCACCATCATTTGCAGATCATCGGTTGCGTGTCGATAGCTAGCATCAATCATCACTGTAATTTGTAGTGGAATTTGTAGCTGCGTTAAGTGTCGAAGAGTACGGTAGGTTAAGTTATGCTCGTCCCCATCCTCAAAAGCAACAACAATATGAGGTGGGTTTTCAGGTATTTTACTGTCTGGTCGATCATCAAAATTCTGAAAAGCTTGTGGTAATGCGAAGTTGAAACTACCACCAATATAATGAGATGGTAAATAATCTTTAACTTCTTGATAGAGTGCTAGCAATACACAGTCACAGGCTTGGCCACCTTCACCCAAATCATCAAAATGAATGATTGTTTTGCAGAATGGTCGTAAATTTTGTACTTGCCAGCTTTCAGAGTTACGACCATCCCTTACAATTAAATCAGGCTGAATACCTTTCATTTGCTTTGGTAGCTCATCGAAATGTTCAAATAAGATTGGCGAGAGATTTTCATTCATTAAAATTTGAATCCCATCATTTGAAGGGGTCTTTACAAATATGAAAACTTTTTCATTTGTAAGTAGCTTGGCCAGCGTGGCAACCCGTTCAAAAGGATACAGCCCTTTATCGATACAGCTTTCAATAATGAAAACAATCGTCTTTTTTAGTTCCGTTGTTTGAATTTCGTTTTGCAAATGTATCCCATCCTTTCATCCGTCTATTTAAACTATGGTGGATGAAGGGCAAGTATGTGTAAAAAATTAGGATTATTAAATCATTTTGACCGAGGCATAATTGATAAAAACATAAAATTAAATGAGTAAGAGCTCTTTCTTTGACCGATAAATAAAGTAGAGTTTGCAAGAAGATACATAGGATTGTTGCAGTTTTTCAGCAAAACTATTGTTCCGGCAGAGTGACTTCTGGGACATATGAACATAGAAGGGGGTACAACCAATGGGAATGCGCGCAGCGATTGTTGTAGGGGCTACTGGATTAACAGGTACCTCTCTTGTAGAACAATTATGTGAAAACGATGAATATGTTTCAGTTACGGTTATTGCACGAAGAGCGCTAGCATTTACGCATCCGAAGCTAGAAGTAAAAATTCGTAATTTTGATACTTTAGAGGAAAAAGATATCGAATTTGCACATGAGCTTTATTGTTGTTTAGGAACAACGATTAAAAAGGCAGGATCACGTGAGGAATTTGAGAAAGTTGATTTTGAATATCCGCTAACAATTGCCTCATTAGCGAAAAATCGAGGAATCCCACATATGCTAGTCATTACAGCAATGGGGGCAAATGAAAGTTCATCATTTTACTATAATCGAGTAAAAGGAAAGCTTGAACATGACCTTATAGAGCTAGGTTTACAGAGACTTTCAATTATTCGCCCATCTTTATTGGTTGGCGATAGAGAGGAATTTCGCTTAGGTGAAAAGGCGGGAGAGAAAGCTTTAAAGCTAGTAAAGCCGTTATTAGTTGGGCCATTAAAGCGTTCAAGAGCTATAGAAGCTTCCCAGGTTGCGAAGGCGATGATCGTTATTGCGCTGTATGGCAATAAACAGCCGGTTACAATTTATCCATCTCAGGAATTGGCTAAGCTAGATTTCCCTGAAACGCAGGGTGAGGATGTTTCAAGGGAGAATTTATTTAATTGGGATAATCGCAAATTATCGAGTTCTAACGATGAAGGCGATAAAGTAAATCGTGAAGTCGTGATTAATCGAGATAAATATAAAATAGAGGAAACCGTTGTTGATAAAGAAGTAAAATTCCAACGTCGTCAGGATAAATAAAGGTTCATCACCGTAACGTGGAGTTGATTTCCGTTTCGATTGGGCGCTTTGTTGCTGTCGCTACGCTTTCGCACAGAGCAAAGCTTCCAGGGGACGTCCGATGAGCCGCTTCGCTTCGCTGCAGGGTCTCGGGCCAACAGGATGTTGGTCACGAAGGCGTTATCACAGGATGTGATGGTTTTAGCCTTCGTTCCTCTATCGCTAATTCCCAAGGAGTCGCCCAGTCTCCACTCCAATCAACTTAATACGCAGGGAAGCGAGTAGCCCGTAGTAATAATCAGCGTCTTCTAAGTAGTAGTAACAAATTCATTTGTGAAAATATTATTTTAATAACAAACAATCAACATGCCAAAGTCTTTTTCAAAATCATATTTCCTGCGTAGACTCCATTCCGCCTAAAGACTGAATTTACGGTTTCAACCACCACAATTCTTTCCGTGCCTCTTTTCATTTGTTACAATATTATTGTAGAAATGAATGTGGAGGCAAAGTGAAAATGAAAATTTTACTCGTTGATGGCACAATGTTTGGTCGTAAAACTGGTGCTATTTTAGAACAAGTGGAGCAATATATTAAAGAATTAGATGCAAGTTTCGAGTTAGAAATTATGCATTTTAGTCAATATAAGCATCAAATTGTAGACGGTTCACCGTTAAATGATGACATGAAGGAAATGATTCAAAAGTTCGAAGAAGCGGACGCGTATATTATCGCTACACCGATTTTCCAAGCATCGATTCCAGGCGTTTTAAAAAATGCATTTGACTTCTTGCATCCGAAAACAATGCGCTATAAGCCTGTATCGATTGTGGCAAATGGTGGTACGTATCAGCACCATTTAGTAGTAGAAAATCAGTTGAAACCAATTTTAGATTACTTCCGTGCACTTGTAACGCCGAACTATGTATACACACACACATCTCACTTTGATGCAGATAATAAGATTGTCGACGAAGATGTTCATAGACGTTTACGTGAATTGGCTCGTGTTTTTGTACAGTATTGTGAAATGAGCAAAACATTGCCGAAAGAACCGATTGATCAACATTAAAATAAAATTCATCCCTTGTGCAGTGGAAAGAAATCACTGTGCAGGGGATTTTTCTTTTCAAGTATCCTTTTACGATGTGATAAAATAGATTTTTAGTGAAACGGAAGGGAGGGCTGCTCATGCAGGACATCGCTATACTAGAAAAACAACGCTGTAGTCTAATATTGACTAATAAGGCGAAGGAAGCGGTAGAGGAATGCTCAGCAAATGAGCATGCCTTTTTTGCCTTACAAAAAACATTCACCGTCTATATCGAAAAGCGCAAAGCAAAAACAGTTGGTGAAACATTTTTATCGATTTATTTTAATGCGGAGCAAAATGAAAGGCTAACCGACGTCATTGCTG
This sequence comes from Lysinibacillus sp. NPDC093216, assembly GCF_050280325.1. Taxonomy (NCBI): domain Bacteria; kingdom Bacillati; phylum Bacillota; class Bacilli; order Caryophanales; family Bacillaceae; genus Lysinibacillus; species Lysinibacillus sp. NPDC093216. The sequence continues at coordinate 21,735 of NZ_JBNNVB010000027.1, forward strand.
AGAAAACAGCCATTATGGATTGTGTGCTAAAGGTTGAAGGATTGCTAGCTACAAATATTCGTTTTGTACATATGCGGGGCCCAATCAATACAAACCGGCGCTTACCAGCAGCATTAGAATTTGTTACAAGACCTAATAATGGAGCAGGGATACCGCTTGATCTTCATACGAAAATAAGAGGGCTACCGATAGCCGAGGAACGCACGGAATATGTGAAAAAGCGTATCTCGAGCTGGGAAGGCTATTTAAAAATTCAAGAACGGGATGCGACCATTGATGATATTCATACAGAGTTTAAGCAAAGCTATTTTAATGAAGATTTTACTAGGCTGACAATTGTCTGCCCATATATAAAATCGAAGGAATGGAAGAAGCTTGAAGGGTTAAGTGTGAGCATTCAAGGGGTACGCGGTGAAATTGGACAAGTATTAAAGGCTCATGCAGGGAAGCAGACAATAGAAATTGACTTAAAGCCCTTTGTGCAGGATTTAGCACGTAAAGATCAACTTAACCTTCGTTCAAAGCAAGCAAGCTTTAGTAATTTTGCGACATTGAGTCAAATTAGACGATTGCGCAATGGTTTTACAAAGCTAGAAAAAGGCGAGGCAGTTAACCCTAATTTAGAGACAATACTATTTGAAAAACGTCCAACTGTCCGAGCATCAAAGCTTCGAGAGGATATTGTTTTTCACAATAATTTAAACGAATATCAAAGACGGGCTGTTTTAGGAGCATTGTCTGTTGAAGATTTGTATGTCATTCAAGGACCTCCTGGTACAGGGAAGACAACTGTTATTTCTGAAATTTGTCAGCAAAATGTTAAGGCAGGCTTAAAAACACTCGTGGCTTCTCAATCAAATCTAGCCGTGGATAATGCATTAGGACGACTTCTTTCCAATCAAGAAATTCGAATTTTACGTTACGGTAGAACGGAAAGTATTGAAGAAGAGGGTAAGAAATTTATTGAGGAAAATGTTGCGCTTCATTGGCGTGAGCAAACTCTTGCAGCGATCGAAGAGGAAATTACAGCCTTTACAGAACGTGAACAAGAACTAAAATCAAGTATTACCAAGGCTGAAGAAGAGCTAGAAAAGCTTGAGGCGTGGCTTGAGGAGTTAACAAAGGAAATAGCTGCAAAAGAACAGGCCACAATTGACGAGCCCATTTTACAGCAGGAAATACAAGCGTTAAAGAAAGAATTAAAGGCAGCAAAAGCTGAACAGCAGGAGAATGAGGCACATAAAGAGCATTACGAAAAACAGCTGGCGCAAATCGAGCCTGCTGTAAAGTCGCTCGAGCAAACCCTTGCTGAAAGCCCATCTATAGAGCAGCTAAAGCTTACTATAGAAGAAACTACTCAAAAAATGGAGCAATTGGAAGCAGCTGCTCAATATAAGGAGCTGCAAGAGCAAAAGCAGCATTTAGCACTGCAGTTCAAAGATATCCAATCGAAATATGAAGAGGAAAATAATCGTCTTCGATTAATGAAGGAAGCCGAACAATATATTAGTAATTTAACGTCCTATGAGCGAATTGAACGATTTTTACAGCACTATCACATTCGCCCATCCTATGTGCTGTCACAGCAAATTAATCGCTTGCAGCATTTAGAGGATGCCAAAGATTTAGAGGCATGGGCAACCATCAATTCACGTTTGCAAAAAGCGATCGCAAAGCTGGAATCGTTAGTATCTGGTGAAGAAAAAGAACGTGCCCTTGCTAAAAGTAGAGTGCAGCAAGTTCAATCGTTTTCGTTGCAAAATTTAACAGGTGTTTTTGCGCAGCTTAATACAGCCTTTCAAGATGAACAAACACCGCCTGCCGAGCAAATTGAGAGTTTCTTGCTCGGTTTATATATGCGTCGTGATTTTGTCTGGCAAAAAGGTGTAGCTCTTAAACAACAACAAGATCATAAAGATCGGGAATTTGAATCCTTGCGTAAAGGTATTGGTGGCTTAGTACATCAAGAATGCGCGATTACTAGCTTTGACGTTCAAAGCTTACAGCGACAATTGCAGCCATTTTTACAACATACAGAACGACTTCAGCAGCTAGCTGAGGCATTCCAAATTGATGCCGAGCCAGAAGAGTCTGTAGAACATTTAAAAATGCTTGTGTCACAATCGAAATCTTCTCTTCAAACAGCACGTCAACAGCTTGAGGCAGTAGAGCATGCTCATACACAGCTTCTACCAAAGAAAGCGGCACTTCAAACAGCGCAGACTAGCTTACAAGAGATTGAACAACAGCTAACACAATTAGAAGAAAATATAAAAGAAATTAATATAGCTGGACTGAAGAAGGAGAAGCAGCTCACAGCTTGCACAAAGCTTCTACAATCAACACCAGAGCGCACTTCCGAGGAAGTGGTGGAAGCAATTGCATCTTCGAAAACAGCAATAGTGGAATTACAGCGCAAGGAACAGCAACTACCTCTTCGAAAAAAATTACAAGAGCAATGGCGTGACAAGCTGCAAAATGCTACTGAATATGATTTAGATGAAATTCGTAAATTATATGTGCGTCATGCGAATGTTATCGGTACAACATGTGTTGCTTCGGCAAGTAAGGAGTTTATGGAGAACTACCCGACATTTGATGTTGTCATTATTGATGAAGTATCCAAGGCAACACCACCAGAGCTATTATTGCCAATGCTTAAGGGGAAGAAAGTTATTTTAGTAGGCGACCATCATCAGCTACCTCCACTACTTGGAGACGATACGTTGGAGGAAACATTAAAAGCAATGCTCGATGGAAATCCAAACTTTGACGGCGCACAGGAGTTGAAAAATTTACTGCGTGAATCACTGTTTGAACGCTTATTTAATAACTTACCGCAAACACATAAGCAAATGCTGGCATTGCAGTATCGAATGCATGAAAAAATTATGCACAGTATTACACCGTTTTACGCGAAAGAGGAAAATGGTTTGCAATGTGGTTTACCAGATTCGGATGCAGCACGAGACCATTGCCTAGAAGGACAATTTGTAAACCGAGATGATCATTTGTTATGGGTTGATATTCCAACTGAAAAACCTTATTTAGAGGAGCAGGTAAAGGGCGGAACGAGTCGTTACAATGAGGGTGAATTACAAACAATTCGTCGTATTTTAATAGATTTGAATAAGTCTGTTATTGAAGCTAAAGCAGCTGGACGTATACCTCAGGATGCACAAAAAAGTGTTGGAGTAATTAGCTTCTATGGGGAGCAAGTAAAGAAAATCAATCGCCTTCTGCAACAGGAATTACAGCTACCGCATCTTCAATTTAGAACAGGGACAGTCGATAAGTTCCAAGGTATGGAGATGGACGTCATATTAGTTAGTATGGTACGTAATACGCCTAAAGGGGGAGACGTTGGTTTTGCAAGAGATTATCGCCGCTTAAACGTTGCCTTATCTCGTGCGCGGGAACTATTATTACTTGTCGGAAGTGCTGAGATGTTTGCCAAACGTGCGAAGCATCCAGATACACGAGAGATGTACAGCAATCTGTTAAAGACCGTGAAATCCTATAACGGCTTGCGTAATCATGAAGGACAGGTGATGTAGATTGTCAAAATTACAGCAGCGCTTAATGCGAGAAATTCAGCAAAATCGCAATATTAAAATCGTCAAAACCGATCAATGGAGCATCCCGATTCGAACAGTAGAAGTGACCTATGAACCAGTTCGTCGTTCTACGATGGATGTCTTGATGACAATGCTGTTAATGAGCATACAGGAAGCGGATTTTGCAAACGCACAAGAATTAAGTGAGCTATTACTAGTCGATCCGTTATTTATTGAGGATTTAGTATCGTTAATGTCTCGAGTAAGTCTTATTGAGCAAACGGAAAACTTCTATAGATTAACCTCTAAAGGACAGCAGCAACTGGAACGTGGCATCTTCGAAGAGGAGCTAGATGTAGAAATGGCTAATCTTTACTATAGCCCATGCCATCTTGCATTTCTTGCTGTCGACGAGGACAATATAGAAGAATACGATGATCTACCAGAGCTATATCGCTATGTGGATGAAGAGGCTGAGAAGCAGGAGCATTTCGAAGAAGCAATGTTAATAGAAGCGCTACAGCAAGAGGATGGGGAAAAAGCTGAAGCTGGAGCCGGAGCCTCTCAAAAAATAATTTCAAAAATTGTTGAAACAGACGCTAAACAAATCAATGATATCCCATGCCTTGAATTTGTCCTTCACGATAAAGAACAAAATATTTTGTTCGTTCGTATATGGAATGCACTGTTAAATCAATGGGATTCGCACCTAGAACAACAGCTTACAGAAAAAGAACAACTACGGTGGCGTGAACAATATTTATAAGACTAAAAACGAACGTGTGTGTAGCGTTCGTTTTTTTGTGCTTTTTGAGGCGTATGTCGATAAAACGGAAAAGTTGGGTGATAAATTAAAAAAATTAGGAGATAAAATGGTAAATAGCCTCGTTAAATTTTTAAGCTTGCATATATTATTACAAAAAAAGGAGGGGACCGATGTTTACGATTAGTTTATGTATGATTGTTAAAAATGAAGAATGTACTATTGAAAGATGCCTAGACTCCGTTCAACATTTAGTGGATGAAATCAATATTATTGATACGGGCTCAACTGATCGTACAAAAAATATCGTCCGAAACTATACCTCTCGAATTTTCGACTTTACCTGGTGCGATGATTTTGCCAAAGCTCGAAACTTTTCCTTTCAACAAGCTACGAAAGATTTTATTTTATGGCTCGATGCAGATGACGTGATCACAACAGAACATCAGCAAAAGTTCCTACAACTTAAACAGTCACTTTATCATCCAAATGTCGATGCTGTTTCCATGGATTATTATGTAACGCTCGATGCAGATGGCTGTGTAGAATCCAGTGAAAAAAGATTTCGTCTCGTAAAACGTGCACGTAATTTTCAGTGGCAGGGTGCCGTCCATGAATATTTAGACGTAACAGGCCAGCTCTATCATAGTGATATAGCAATTACACATTTGCCAAGAAAAAGTGATATTCATCGCAATATTAATATTTATGAGCGTTTAAAGAAAGAAGGGCACCCATTTTCAGCTAGAGAAACTTTTCATTACGCAAATGAGCTCAAAATTCATCAGCGATTTTTAGAAGCAATCAATCACTATAATATTTTCTTAGATTCCGCAAAAGGACCTGCTGATAATCAAATTCAAGCTTGCTTAAATTTAGCGGATTGCTACCAACAGCTACACGATTCAAAACAAGCAACACAAGCTATTTTACAATCATTATTATATGATCGACCAAGACCAGAAACATGCTGTCGAATCGGTCACTTTTTTATGAAGCAATCGAAAAATAAAGAGGCTATTTACTGGTATTCACAAGCATTACAGCAACCTATAGAACAGACAATGGCTACACACAAGCATGCTTATTCCACATGGCTTCCACATTTACAGCTAAGCTTGTTATACAATTGCTTGCGTCTTTATGAAAATGCATATCAGCATAATGAAGCAGCGCGTAAATTTAAGCCAAAAGATCAGCGCATACTAGACAACCGAAAATTCTTGTTAAGTCAGTTAAAGAAATAAGGCCGTCATGGAAAAGGAACATCAATAAAATTTATATAGATACCGTAACCAATTAACATCGATATAAAAACAACAATTGTCATACAAATCACATTCCGAGGTCTGAAAGTTCGAGCATCCATTCATTCATCCCCTTTCTATTTTGTGAACATTCTGTTAACTCAACATATGTTTTGAGAGTTTGAGTATGCAGTTCATCGTAAACATTTTTTTGAAGCATAGAAAAAGAGCAAATTCACAATTAACGTGAATTTGCTCTTTAAATTAGGCAATTTTATTCAATTAACGGGGGAGTTTAGTTGAAGAGTTAATGTTATAATTTGGATATCCAAATATTGAATATATTGGAGTGTGATTATGAAAAAATTAAGTTTGATTTTCGTTGTGTTAGTTTGTTTAGTATTACTAACAGCATGTAATGATAAAGCACCACTGATAGAAATTGAAGCCAAGGTTTCTCCAGTAAGTGATGAAGAATACAGAAAAATTGGTGCTACTAAAGATTTAATTGAACCAAAGCAGGAAGACTTTAAAATTTTTGAGTTTAATTTCACTATGGAACATACAGATTCAGTGAAAGAAAGAAAAATCGAAATGTATAAATTTGAGAATCTGCCGCAAGTGTTGAATGGAATAGATGACATCACACGATATTGGAATGGTGAATGGTATAGTCAGGATAATGAAAATGAAAATTTTGCAACATACCACCACGAATTTGTTTTTTATACAAAAGGTTTGAATGATGATGATATTAGAAAAGCGTTTAATAATGAAAAAATCACCGTGTCATGGACTAACAATAAAAATGAACAAATAGAAAAAGAATACAATATATCTAATTTAATAGAGTTTAGTTCAAACAATTAAATTCCTATTGAACTAACGAGTTTAATAAGTAGGTACTTTCTGTAGGGTGTCGGATTAGTTTCTAGAAAAGTAAAAGAGGAGGGGTAGCATGAAAAATAAGTATAAAAAATTATTGATTTACTTATTTTCAATCGTGGTCATAATTATTATTTCCTTTGGTATTTATCAATATTCCACTCACTTTTCAACTCGTGATGAAGCAATTGAAAAATATATAACAACGGTGTTTGATAATGATTCTACACAGCTAATAGATGTTGTTGAAACAGATGTATCTAATACTTATTATTTGTTATTAAGAACAAATGGTTCAGATGTTATTAATACGACATCAAACGTGAAAATCCAGAATAATATATTTGGTTGGAAAGTCACGGCTGGCTATGAAAGAGCAAATGTAGATTTAGGTAAACATCTAATAGATAGAGAAACTAACACATTAAAATAATTCGTAGCACTAATTGTTAAATCCTTACTGCACTAACGGGGGCTTGAGTTTAGGATAGCTGGGTGGTGTAGAATGGAGCAACCAACTGTAAAAATTAGTTCTTAAAAGTGAAATGACAAGGGAAGAAGTTTCCGATTGGGCTACGTTATATGTGATGGTTGATAATCCTAATATTGATAAACAGGTACTTTAGTTAAATATTCAATTTACGAAATATCAAACCAAAAAACAGAGTTGATTCTACACGTTTTGTAGATTTATTCTGTTTTTTTATGTTTTAACAGCAACAATCTTTTAGAAAACAGCCTTAAATTAACCGTTTAATCAGCTCTGTGGGGAACCTGATCATTTTAACTTGCTTACCTAATCAGTTCCCCGACAATGACTATTATGAAGAATAAGAAGGTAGCTCTAATCAATTTCTGCCCCGAACTTATGGTATATTAGACAGTACATAGTTAGTAAAGGAGTACGAAAATATATGGTTAAAAGTGTAGTTATTGCTGAAAAACCTTCAGTTGCACGTGATATAGCAAATGTTTTGAAATGTAATAAAAAGGGGAATGGATTTTTAGAAGGTGACAAATATATAGTTACTTGGGCATTAGGTCATTTAGTGACATTAGCTGATCCAGAAGCCTACGATAATAAATATAAAACATGGAATTTAGAAGACCTTCCAATGTTGCCAGACCGAATGAAGCTAGTAGTGATGAAGCAAACAGGCAAGCAATATAATGCAGTCAAATCACAATTAACACGTAATGATGTCAACGAAATCATTGTGGCTACGGATGCTGGGCGTGAAGGTGAATTAGTTGCTCGATGGATTATTGACAAAGCAAATGTGAAAAAGCCAATTAAACGTTTATGGATTTCATCTGTTACAGATAAAGCAATTAAAGAAGGATTTGCTAATTTAAAACCGGGTAAAAACTACGAAAATTTATATGCTGCTGCTGTTGCCCGTTCCGAAGCGGATTGGTATATCGGATTAAACGCGACACGAGCATTAACGACAAGATTTAATGCACAGCTGAACTGTGGTCGTGTTCAAACTCCAACTGTTGCGATGATTGCTGCACGCGAAGATGAAATTAAAAACTTTAAAGCACAAACGTACTACGGTATTGAAGCACAAACAGATTCGTTAAAGCTTACATGGCAAGACGCAAATGGTAATTCACGTAGCTTCAATAAAGAAAAAGTCGACGTTATTGTCAAAGCATTAGGCAATCAAGATGCAAAGATTGCCTCAATTGATCGCAAGCCTAAAAAATCTTTTGCCCCAGGTCTTTATGATTTAACAGAATTACAGCGAGATGCCAATAAATTATTTGGCTATTCGGCAAAAGAAACATTAAATATTATGCAAAAGCTATATGAATCCCATAAAGTGCTGACATACCCTCGTACAGATTCACGTTATTTATCATCTGATATTGTAGGCACATTACCTGAGCGTCTAAAAGCATGTGGCATCGGCGAATATCGTACATTAACGAATAAAATTTTAACAAAACCGGTTAAAGCGAATAAATCATTTGTAGATGACAGTAAAGTGTCCGATCACCATGCCATCATTCCAACTGAAGGCTATGTGAACTTATCTGCATTCAATGATAAAGAGCGTAAAATTTATGATTTAGTCGTAAAACGATTTTTAGCAGTATTATTCCCTGCACAAGAATATGAGCAATTAACAGTACAAGCTCAAATCGGTAAGGAGAAGTTCATCGCTAAAGGGAAAACCGTAACAGTTGCAGGTTGGAAAGAAGTATATCAAAATCGTTTTGATGATGAAGAATCAACGGATGATGTCAAAGAGCAGCTGCTTCCTCGTTTAGAACAAGGACAAGTATTAAAAACAAAGCTAATTGCCCAAACATCTGGTCAAACAAAGCCACCTGCACGTTTTACAGAAGCGACATTACTATCAGCTATGGAAAATCCTACGAAGTATATGGAAACGAACGACAAGAAGCTTGCAGATACTTTGAAATCAACAGGTGGATTAGGGACAGTTGCAACACGTGCAGATATTATTGAGAAGCTCTTTAATTCATTCTTAATCGAAAAACGTGGCGGCAAAGAAATTCACATTACATCCAAAGGTCGTCAATTACTTGACTTAGTACCTGAAGAATTACGTTCTCCTGCGACAACAGCCGAGTGGGAGCAAAAGCTTGAGCTCATTTCAAAAGGTAAGTTGAAAAAAGATGTGTTCATCAATGAAATGAAAAAGCACACGCAAGAAATAGTCGCTGAAATTAAAGCAAGTGATAAAAAATATAAGCATGACAATATCTCAACAAAATCATGTCCTGATTGCGGCAAGCCAATGCTTGAAGTCAACGGTAAAAAAGGTAAAATGCTTGTCTGCCAAGACCGTGATTGTGGACATCGTAAAAACGTATCACGCGTTACAAACGCACGATGCCCACAATGTAAGAAAAAGCTAGAACTACGTGGTGAAGGTGATGGCCAAATCTTCGTATGTAAATGTGGTTATCGTGAAAAGTTATCTGCATTTGAAGCCCGTCGTAAAAAAGAAGGCGGTGGCAAAGTAGATAAGCGTAGCGTGCAAAAATACATGAAACAGCAAGAAAAAGAAGCAGAACCTATTAATAATGCGTTTGCAGATTTGTTAAAAGGGATGAAGTTTGATGAATAGTTATAAATAAAAAAAGCGGGAGTGTTAAATAAATTAACATTCCCGCTTTTTTATTCGTTATAAACAGAAATTTCAGAAAATATATTGAATTATGAAAATATTTATGCTACTGTATGTAACATGAAAATGAAGTTTAAACTTCAAAAACTAAGATAAAAAGGATGTACTTCTTTGATGGATAATCAAACAATTCAACAAGTCATTCAACATAAATATCAGGAGCTTTCGAAGAGTCAGCAAAAGGTAGCGATCTTTATCCTCAAAAATTTGCAGACTGTTGGTGTTCATTCAGCTGCTTATGTGGGGGAAAAGGCGGGGGTAAGTGAAACGACGGTTATCCGTTTTTGCTACGCTATAGGATTATCGGGTTATGCTGAGTTGCAGCGGGAGATTACGATGCATCTATTCAATGAAGGCCATACTAGTAGCTTGCACAATTATTTGCAATCAAAGCAGGTACTTTTTGAAACACCACGTTTTTATGAAAAAACGATGGAAAAGGATGCATCGAGTATTTTAAATGTTGCTAAGAACATTAACGAGGAAGATTTTAATCGTGCTTCTAACCTGCTACATACGAAGAAAAAAATCTATATTGCTGGGAATGGTTCTTCCCATTTAGCGGCACAATGGTTGTATTTTACGTTAAATATGCTACGTCCTAACGTAATGCTTTTAGATTTTGAAACTAGTGAAATCATTAGAGCTTTACAAGAAATCGATGAGGATAGTGTGGTCATTATTTTATCGTTCCATCGCTATTTTAAAGAGCCGATTCAATTTGCAGCTGAAATTCAAGAAAAAAATTGCGAGATTATTGGTATTACAGATTCTAAAATTGCACCTATTACGCAATATGCAACGATTACCTTTGTGAATGAACAACAGGAAATGTCTACGATTGACGCAATGCCAGCACTGATTTCATTTTTAAATACACTGATTGCAGGTATGACTGCACAAGATCACGACTATTATGAAAATCAACGCGTAAAATATGATGATTTCCAAAATAGCTTTTTAGCAAATCGATGGAGTTGAAGACAATGAATCAAGTTTTACAAAACTTACAGCCTAGATTGGCTGATATTTTTACACATCTACATGAGCATCCGGAAATTAGCTGGCAGGAAAAGAAGACAACGCAATATATCGCCAATTTATTGAAGGAGGCACAGATGGAGCCTCAGTTGTTTGAGGATATGACGGGACTGTATGTCGATATTGGGGAAGGGATACCGAAAGTCGGATTTCGTACGGATATTGATGCTTTATGGCAGGAAGTAGATGGTGAATTTAAGGCTAATCATTCCTGTGGTCATGACGGCCACATGACGATGGCTATTGGGACGGCACTAGTGTTAAAGGATATGGAGCAATCACTCCCTGGCGCAGTACGTATTCTTTTTCAGCCTGCTGAAGAAAAAGCACAGGGCGCTCGCGCATTCGTTGAGAAGGGGCTTATCGATCATTTAGAATACTTATTTGGTGTCCATGTTCGTCCGTTAAAAGAATTGCGGGACGGAACATATGCCCCGGCATTGTACCATGGTGCTGCAAAGCTTTTCACTGGGACCATTATTGGAGAAGAGGCACATGGCGCACGACCTGAACTCGGCATTAATGCTATTGAGGTAGGGGCAGCGATTGTCGAAGGCTTACAAAAAATTTGGACGGACCCCAATGTCTCTGCGTCAGTCAAAATGACACAATTTAATGCAGGAGGAACCTCGACGAATATTATTCCGGGGAAAGCAACATTTAGCATCGATGCACGAGCACAAACAAATGAAGTAATGCAAGCTATCACAGATGGTATTGAACGTGTAAAAGCATCGGTAGAAGCGATGTATGGTGCGAAAATTTCTTTAAATGTAGATGCGCATATTGTTGCAGCGTTAGTGAATGATGAGGCATTACAACATATGAATTCAGCGATTGTTGACGTAGTTGGGGAAAGGGCATGTGCTTCACCAGTCGTCACTCCTGGAGGAGAGGATTTTCATTTTTATACGTATGAACGTCCGAACCTGAAAGCAACAATGCTTGGCTTAGGTTGTGGTGTAACACCGGGATTACATCATCCGAAAATGACTTTTAATCGAGAGCGACTTATTACCGGAGTGAACATTATCACGAGAGCTATTTTAAGAGCTTTATAGAATATGAGATAAAGAATAGAAAGAAGTGATAGCGATGATTGACATAAGGGAAATAAAGACAATCGAACAGCTGGAGCAAGTTCAGCAATTGGAATATGACGTTTGGGGGATGCCTTCTATTCCCATTCATCAAACTTTAACGGCTGTGAAAAATGGCGGTATCGTTGTTGGTGCCTTTGATGGTGATCAATTAGTTGGCTTTAGCTACGGTTTTTCGGGGTTTCGAGAGGGCAAAAGTTATTTATGCTCCCATATGTTGGGGATAGACGAAAATTACCGCTCCCAAGGAATAGGTGAAAAACTAAAATATGCCCAGCAAGCTATTGCTATTGAACGAGGCTATGATTTAATGGTGTGGACCTTTGATCCGCTGGAAACACGAAATGGTTTTCTCAATCTGTCTAAATTATATGGTATTTGTTATACGTATATAGAAAATTGCTATGGAGAAATGCAGGATGGCTTAAATAAGGGACTGCCTTCAGATCGTTTTGAGGTGTGCTGGTATATCACCTCTGATTACGTAAGTAAAAGTGTTTCAATAGATGCAACTGATGCCGTACCAGTGGCAAGTTGTGTACTAAATGAACAAGGATTCCCATACTTAGATATAACTGAAGATTTAAAATATAACGAAAATTTATATACATTGCCTGTGCCGAAGGACTTTCAAGCATTGAAGCTGCAAGACCCGACATTAGCATTGGAATGGCGTTTCAAAACGCGACATATTTTACAGCGATTATTTGCACAAGGTTATGCTGCAGTTCAATTGCAGCAGCAAGAAAATTACAACGAGTATGTCCTCGTAAAATTAGAAACTTTAAGTCTGGAAGGAGCAAATTAATATGAAAATTAAAGAAATTACAATTCGACATTTAAAGATGAAATTAAAAGAACCATTTACAACTAGCTTTGGTACATTTAATGATAAAGATTTTTTAGTTTTAGAGGCCAAGGATGAGGCAGGGACAATCGGTTGGGGAGAATCTGTAGCGTTCCATTCACCGTGGTACAACGAGGAAACATTGCAAACGAATTGGCATATGCTAGAAGATTTTTTAATTCCTCTTATTTTAAATAAAGAGCTTCAGCATCCAGATGAGGTCAATGAGCTATTTAAACCGATTCGTAAAAATAATATGGCGAAATCAACGATAGAAGGTGCTATTTGGGATATTTATGCCCAACAGACGAATCAATCTCTCGCGGCGGCACTTGGTGGCAAGAAGGACAATATTGAGGTAGGGATCAGTATCGGTATTCAACAATCAATCGAGGATTTAGTAGCGGTAGTAGATGGCTTTGTGAATGAAGGCTATAAACGAATGAAAATCAAAATTAAGCCAGGTTGGGATGTGGCAGTAATGCGTACATTACGTGAAACGTTCCCTGATGTGGCGTTTATGGCGGATGCGAACTCAGCTTATCGTCTCACAGATGCTGAAACACTTAAACAGCTAGATGCATTTAATTTAACAATGATCGAGCAGCCATTGGCGTCGGATGACATCATTGACCACGCTGCATTACAAAAGTTAATCGAGACGCCAATCTGCTTAGACGAAAGTATCCATTCATTAGAAGATGCACGTAAAGCTGTTGAGTTAGGCAGTACTAAAATTATTAATATAAAAATTGGACGTGTTGGTGGCTTAACAGAAGCGAAGAAAATACATGATTATTGTGAAGCAAATAACATCCCGGTCTGGTGTGGCGGCATGCTGGAGTCTGGTATTGGTCGTGCACATAATGTGGCATTAACTACATTATCGAATTTTATTTTACCTGGAGATACTGCAGGCTCAAGCCGTTATTGGGAAAAAGATATCATTGATCCAGAAGTTATAGTGAAGGACGGTTATATTGAAGTTCCGCAAAAAGCGGGGATCGGCTATGAAGTGAATAGGGAGACAATCGATTTATTCACAGCAGCGCAGAAAACATATAAATAACGTGGCTTGAGTAGTACAAGAATGATATTTCGTTAGGAAGCCTATGAAAATAATTGATTAGAAAAAGCAGGTGTTCTATGAAAAAAAGTTGGCAGATAGGTGGCGCATTTGTAGGATTAATCGTTGGTGCTGGCTTTGCATCAGGACAAGAAATTATGCAATACTTTACGAGCTTCGGTCTTTACGGCATAGCTGGGGGAATTGTCGCAACAATCGCATTTGCCTTTTTAGGGATGAGTCTAGCGCAATTAGGAGCAGATTCGCAAACGACCTCTCATAAAGAGGTTATCTATCAAATTGGGGGACGTTATGTAGGGGTACTATTAGATATTGTCATTACATTCTTCTTATTTGGTGTTGCGGTTGTTATGTTTGCTGGATCGGGGTCAACATTCGAGCAAATGTTTAATATAAATCCGATGATAGGCAGTATTTTTATGGTAATCATTACGATTTTAACATTGCTATTAAATGTAAAAAATATTATTAATATAATAGCTTTAGTGACACCATATTTAATGGGGATCGTTTTTATTATTTTAATTTACTCCATTTTCACAATGGACTTAACCATCGCAGAACAGAATGTGTTAGCGCAAGAGCAAACATCTGCGGCTTCAAATTGGATATTGGGGGCACTTCTCTATGTATCTTATAACATAGCTGCTGGTACTGCGATGTTAATTGTTATGGGGGGAACAGTAAAAGAGCGCAAGATTGCTGGTTTAGGCGGTCTTCTTGGGGGTTTAATGCTCGGTGTCTTAATCATACTAATTAATATCGCTATGTTCGTTAAAATGGACGTAGTTGGTGGGGCAGCAATGCCGACATTAGAGCTAGCAAAACAAATTCATCCTGTAGTGGGTATCTTAATGTCCATTGCTTTATTAGGCATGATGTACAATACAGCTGTAGGGATGCTTTATGCGTTTGCAGTACGTTTTATAGCACCTGATCATAAATATTTTAAAATAGGTATCGTGGTGATTGGTTTAATAGGCTTTGTCGCGAGTTTAGTAGGGTTCACGACATTAGTTGGGAAGGTTTATTCAACAATGGGGTATTTAGGCTTTGCATTAATTATTGCAATCATCATCTCGTGGTTACGTAAAATACCAAAAGCTTCATAATCATGTTTTTGGGATTCTCTAGTGTTTTTATACAGCGCTAGAGAATTTTTTTTGGATTTTAGTAATGAAAACAAGTTGGAAATCATACAGTAATTGTATGTTTGCGTATCTTCATTCAGCAAGTGTTTTATGTAACGTAAGTGAAACGGCAGTTACAAATCTCTCTTGTACCGAAAGCGAAGCGACAGCTACAAATGTTTTCTGTGCGAAAGCGAAGCGTCAGCTACAATTAGACCGAGGCGAAATTGATATGTGGTGATTTGAAAAATTCTGCTTTATGTAAAATAAATTCTCGTAATTTTAAATAAAATCTACTATGGTGCTAGACACCAATTTTTGTGAATGCTATATTAATGGTGTCATAGTTTTTTTATAATTAAGAAAAATTAGGTTTCGTCACCGATAGATGGGATGGCATTTTGCTAAAACATATACCATGTGCGTAAGTTGATTGGAGTGGAGGCTGGGCGACTCCTCGGGGATCAGCGATAGAGGAACGAAGGCTAAAACCATCACATCCTGTGATAACGCCTTCGTGACCAACATCGTGTTGGCCCGAGACCCTGGAGCGAGCACATAGGGGAACGAAGGCTAAAAGCATCACGTCCTGTGATAACGCCTTCGTGACCAACATCCTGTTGCCCCAAGCGGCTCATCGGACGCCCCCAGGAAAGCGCCCAGCCGGAACGGAAATCAACTACACAATATGGTGATGACCCAAAACTTTTTCTAATTATAAAGAGTGATGGAGTAAAGAGTTATAAAGAAGGATGATAGATGCCTATGGTAAAGAAAACGTTAAAACAACGCATTGTTGACGCTTCTGTAGTGCTATTTCAGCAAGATGGCTATCACAATGTAACTGTTGATCGCATTGTTGAATACATCGGTGCATCAAAGGGTGGATTTTATCATAATTTTAAATCGAAAGATGAATTGTTGTATGAAATTCACGATGTATTTATTTCGTATGTTATTAAACAGTCGCAGGAGGCATATGACAAATACGATACACCGATTACACGTTTATGTGCGATGCTACAAACACTGACCCAAGTATTTGATGTGTATCAAGCACATATTACTGTTTTTTATGAGGAAAGCCGTTCATTGCCAGAGGAATATAGTGAAATTATTCATAAAAAACGAGATCAATATCGGGATATTTTACAAAAAGTCATAGAGGAAGGCCAGCAAACAAAGGATTTTCGTACAGAACTACCTTGTACTATTGTAACGATGGCTATTGTTGGGATGATTAACTGGACATACAAATGGTTTAAGCAATCAGGTCCATTAACAATGGAGGAAATTACAGAAGTCTTTACGGATATGGTATTGCGTGCGATTGTCACTGAACAAGCAATGGAAGAAGCAGTTCAATTTATGGTTAAGGAGAAGCCAGCAGCGAAGGAAGAGACTGGTTTTATTAATATTTAAAACAAACCGACTAGTCGGTATTTATTTATTGCAACTGACATCTGAACGAAATCCGCTATGGCACATTAAACATTAGGGGGACTGGGGATGAACTTTGAACTAACGAAAGAGCAAGCAATGATTCGAGACATGGTACGTGATTTTGCTGAAAATGAAATTAAACCGTATGCTCGTGAGGTTGACGAGACATCGACGATGAGAATAGAGAGCTTTGAAAAGATGGCAGAGCTAGGCTTATTAGGTATTCCGTTTCCTGAAGAGTATGGCGGTTCAGGCGGAGATACTGTTTCTTACGCACTTGCTGTTGAAGAAATCGGTCGTGCGTGTGGCGGCACAGGATTAAGCTATGCAGCAGCAGTTAGCCTAGGTGCTTCGCCTATTTATAATTTCGGTACAGAGGAGCAAAAGCAGGAATGGCTTGTTCCGTTAGCGAAGGGAGAAACATTAGGTTCGTTTGGTCTAACAGAGCCCAATGCAGGTTCAGATGCTGGTGGGACACGTACAACAGCCGTAATTGATGGTGATGATTACATCATTAATGGTGAAAAATGCTGGATCACAAATGCTGGCCATGCACGTCAAATTATTGTGACTGCAGTGACAGGTAAACGTGAAGATGGTAAAAAAATTATCTCAGCTATCATTGTGCCAACTAATACTCCTGGCGTAACGATCAACTGCAATTACGACAAAATGGGCGTACGTGGTTCCAATACATGTGAGATTATTTTGCAAAATGTTCGTGTACCAAGGGCTAATCTTTTAGGGGATGAAAAACGCGGATTTAGCCAATTTTTAAATACTTTAGACGGAGGGCGTATTTCCATTGCTGCATTATCTGTAGGAATTGCACAGGCAGCTTATGAGAAATCATTAAAATACGCAAAAGAACGTGAACAATTTGGTGCACCCATTTCAAAACTACAGGCAATACAATTTAAATTGGCCGATATGGCAATGGAGATAGAGCTTGCACGTACGTTAGTACATAAGGCGGCATGGCTTAAAGATCAAAAGAAACCGTTCGGTAAGGAAGCGGCAATGGCAAAATTATTTGCTTCTGAAATGGGCTTCCGGACTTGTAATCAAGCCATTCAAATTCATGGCGGTTCAGGTTATATGAAAGAATACGACGTAGAGCGTCATCTGCGTGACATTAAGTTAATGGAAATCGGTGAGGGAACGTCTGAAATTCAACGTCTCGTTATTTCTCGTTTAATTGGCTGTTAATTTCTTAAATAGCATAAAAGGAGGATTTTCATGGCAGAACTTGTGTATCAAACTATTGGTCAATTGCTAGACGAACAATCGGAAAAATATCCACAGCGGGAAGCATTAGTGTATGCAGACAGGAATTTACGAATGACCTACGAGGAGCTCAATCGGCAAAGTCGTTTAGTAGCTAGAGGGTTAATGGCTCTTGGAATAGAGAAGGGCGAGCATATTGCAGTATGGACGACCAATGTCCCGGAATGGGTACAGCTGCAATTTGGTACAGGTAAAATGGGTGCTCCGATCGTCACTGTCAACACGAATTATCGCTCAAGTGAGTTGGAATATTTATTGAAGCAATCCGATGCAAAAACGATTATTTTAATTGAAAATTATCGAGACCATTCTTTTATGAATACACTGCAAGAGTTATGTCCAGAGCTTGAACATTGTGAACCGGGTAATTTGCAATCAAAGCGACTGCCTTTATTGAAAAATGTTATTTTAATTGGCGAGACAAAATACCCCGGAGTGCTAAACTGGTCTGATGTGTTATCGGCTGCAAAGCAAATAACAGAGGAGCAATTAGATCAAAGGCAGCAAGAGCTTCATTATGATGATGTTATTAATGTTCAATATACTTCGGGAACAACAGGTTTTCCGAAAGGTGTTATGTTAACGCATTATAACTTAGTTAATAATGCGATTAATATTGCAGAATGTATGGGTTTAACATACGAAGATCGCTTATGCATCCCTGTTCCATTCTTCCATTGCTTTGGCTGTGTAATTGGCACATTAGCAATTACGACTAGTGGCGGGACGATGGTACCAGTGCAGGAATTTTCACCTACTGAAGTGCTACAAACAGTTGAAAAAGAGAAATGTACAGCGTTACATGGTGTACCAACGATGTTCATTAGCGAACTTAATTTACCGAATTTTTCGTCTTTCGATCTATCAACGTTACGCACTGGAGTAATGGCAGGCTCTAATTGTCCTATTGAGGTGATGAAAGCCGTGATCGACAAAATGGGAATGAAGGATGTTACGATCTGTTACGGACAAACAGAATCCTCGCCTGTTATTACACAAACGAGAGCAGATGACCCGCTATTGTTAAAGGTAGAAACCGTTGGCCGTGCATTGCCGAATCTGGAAGTTAGAATCGTCGTTCCTGGTACAGACGAAGAAGCTGCGCCAAATGAGCAAGGGGAGCTATGTACGAGAGGCTACCACGTCATGAAAGGCTACTATAAAAACCAAGAAGAAACGCTTCTTGCAATTGATGGGGCTGGTTGGCTGCATACCGGGGATTTTGCAACGATGGATGAGGCGGGCTATGTACGTGTAACAGGGCGTTTAAAAGATATGATTATTCGCGGCGGTGAAAATATATCTCCTCGAGAAATTGAAGAATTCCTTTACACACACCCGAAAATTGCAGATGTACAGGTTGCAGGTGTTCCTGATCCTGTTTATGGAGAGGAAGCGGCAGCTTGGATCATTTTGCGTGAAGAAGAGCAGGCAACAGAGGAAGAAATTCGAGATTATTGTCGGGATAAAATCTCTAGACATAAAATACCACGACATATTTTCTTTATCGACGACTATCCGATGACTGCATCAGGAAAAGTTCAAAAGTATAGATTACGAGAGAGTTTTGTTCCAGCAGTGAAGTAAGAAGGGGGCCGGTGTTATGTTCAAAAAGGTTTTAATTGCAAATCGTGGAGAGATAGCAAGACGCGTTATTAGAACATGCAAACGACTAAATGTCCTAACAGTTGCGGTGTATTCCGAGGCAGACGCTGAAAGCTTACATGTTAAGGAAGCGGATGAGGCGTTCTGTATCGGAAAACCACCTGTTGCACAAAGTTATTTAAATATTGATCGTATTCTTGAAGTAGCGAAGGAAAGCGGTGCTGAAGCTGTTCATCCAGGCTATGGCTTATTATCAGAAAACGCTGAGTTTGCTAAACGTTGTACAGAGGCGGGCTTAGTTTTTATTGGGCCAAGCGCGGACGTGATTGCTTCGATGGGGAGTAAATTAGAAGCCCGAAAAACAATGAAGGCAGCAGGTGTACCAATTGTTGAAGGCGTAGAGACACCGGTGAAAGATGTAACAGAAGCTATTGAAATTGCTGCCCGTCTAGGCTATCCGATTATGTTAAAAGCTTCTGCTGGCGGCGGGGGTATCGGAATGCAGCTCGTAGAAAATGCAGAAGAATTGGCAAAAGCCTTTGAAGGAAATCAAAAGCGTGCACAGTCATTCTTTGGTGATGGCACGATGTATATGGAACGATTTATTGCTAATCCTCATCACGTCGAGGTACAAATTATTGCGGATCATGATGGCAATGTCGTACCACTATTTGAACGGGAGTGCTCGATTCAACGTAGAAATCAAAAAGTAGTTGAGGAAGCACCATCTCCTTTCATTTCTGAAGCAACAAGAAAAAGTATGTTAGATGCTTCAGTCAAGGCAGTTCAGCATATTGGATATGTGAATGCTGGAACGATTGAGTATTTAGTAGATGCGGAGCAAAACTTTTATTTTTTAGAGATGAATACACGCTTACAAGTGGAACATCCGGTGACTGAGGAAATTACGAAACTGGATCTTGTAGAGGAGCAATTAAAGATTGCGGCAAAACAACCATTAGCATTTACGCGCGATAGTATTCAAAGAAAAGGGCATGCGATTGAAGTACGCATCTACGCCGAAAATCCTTCGACCTTTTTCCCTTCTCCAGGCACAATCACGGCTTTTGAATTACCAACAGGTGAAGGTATTCGCCATGAATGTGGCGTAGAGGCTGGCACTTCGGTAACACCTTTTTACGATCCGATGATTAGCAAATTAGTAGTGTGGGGAGAAACACGAGCAATTGCGTGTGAACGACTTATCGAGGCGCTTAAAGCGTATAAAGTAGAAGGAATTCAAACAAATATTCCAATGCTACTGAAAACAGTCACACATGAACAATTTTTAAAGGGCTATACAACAACTAAATTTGTAGAAGAATATTATCTACCGCAATTAGCAGAGACAAAATAAATTAAAGCATTCGCACTTAAATATTAGTGCGAATGCGCTAGACGTACATTCATACATTTGGAGGGATTTACAATGGCAACAGTTAAAGCGAGCATGGCAGGAACAGTATGGAAAATCGTTGTAGCAGAGGGCGAGAAAGTGACAGCAGGACAAGATGTGGCAATTTTAGAGTCGATGAAAATGGAGATTCCTATTGCAGCAGAAGAAGATGGCGTGGTCACAAAAATCATTGCGAACGAAGGGGATTTCATTAACGTTGATGATGATATTTTAGAAATCGAATAAGGAGGTTTCTTTATGCAGCTACCAAAGCATGTCACGTTAAAGGAAGTGGGTCCTCGTGACGGTTTGCAAAATGAGAAAACGCATCTTGCAACTGCCGATAAAGTACAGTTAGTGAATTTACTTAGTCAAACTGGATTGAATTATATCGAGGTAACTTCTTTTGTGCATCCGAAGTGGATTCCACAGCTGGCTGATGCAGTGGAGGTGCTTCAAGCCATTAAACGCCAAAAAGATATCACGTATGCGGCACTAGTACCGAACATGCGTGGATTAGAACGTGCATTGCAGGCTGAAGTAGATGAAGTGAGCGTGTTTATGTCGGCAAGTGAAAGCCATAATCAAAGTAATATTAATAAATCGATTAATGAAACATTTCCGATATTACAGGAAGTTGTGGTAGGGGCAAAGGCAGCGCATAAAAATGTACGAGGCTATATCTCAACGGTAATTGGGTGCCCGTATGAAGGCTACATACAACCAGAAAAGGTTTTACGAGTAACAGAAAAATTATTAGAAATGGGTGTCGATGAAATTTCGCTGGGTGACACGATTGGTGTTGGTGTACCGACACAGGTGGAAAGTCTTTTAGAAGAATTGCTAAAAAGATACCCTGCGGAAAATTTCACGATGCATTTTCATGATACACGTGGCACAGCACTAGCGAATATTGTTCAATCTTTAAAAATGGGAATTACGAAGTTTGATAGTGCGCTTGGTGGACTTGGTGGCTGTCCGTATGCCAAAGGAGCATCAGGTAATGTAGCTACGGAAGATTTACTGTATTTATTAGATGAAATGGGTATTAAAACGGGTGTAGAGCTGAATAAAGTGCTAGAGGCTGCGCTATTTATTGAACAGAAACTAGGGAAAGCAGTTGCCTCTAAACAAATGGCGATTGCCCGTAATGAAAGGAGTGCGAGTCAATTATGACGCAACTCGTTCGTTTTGAATTATTAGATGGTTGCATTGGGCTTATTACACTTTCAAGACCTGAAGCTGCGAATGCAATGTCAGTACAACTTCTCCAAGAACTTAGCACGACTCTCGACAACATAAACGGTGACCCGGCCGTGCGAGTTGTCTTACTAACAGGAGCAGGGGAAAAAGCTTTTTGCGCAGGAGCAGATTTAAAAGAGCGTAAAGGGATGCCAGACCGACAAGTAAAGCAGATTGTGCAATTAATCGGGGCGACGGTAGCAAAGGTAGAAGCACTCGCTCAACCAGTTATCGCCGTACTAAATGGTGTTGCTTTTGGTGGCGGACTCGAACTAGCGTTAGCCTGTGATTTACGTCTTGCAGCTGCACATGCAAAGATTGGCCTTACGGAAACATCTCTCGGCATCATCCCAGGGGCAGGAGGCACGCAACGACTTCCACGACTAATTGGCATTGGAAAAGCGAAGGAATTAATTTATACAGCACGTCGATTAAATGCAGAGGAAGCGAGAAGCTACGGTATTGTGGAGTATGTTCATGAGGGGCATGAAGTACTTGAAAAGGCGCAGCAGCTTGCACTCGAAATGGCAAAGAATGCTCCACTTTCTTTAGTTCAGGCGAAAATCGCCATGAATCAAGGGGTTGAAGTAGATTTAGCTACGGGTTTAAAAATCGAATCACTTGCATATAATGCTCTGATTCCTACTGAAGATCGATTAGAGGGCTTACTCGCTTTCCAAGAAAAGCGAACACCGCAATACTTAGGGAAGTAAAGACTCTGATGAAGGATTTTGAATGGTTTTAAAGTAGGATTTTAAAAACAATAAAATCTATGCTCATCATCAAAAAGTTGTGGATATATTTTTTAAAAGTATGCCACATGTATAAGTTGATTGGAGTGGAGGCTGGCGACTCCTTGGGGATCAACGTCACAGATGAGACCCTGGAGCGAGCCCCGCGAGTGAAGCGGCTCATCGGACGCCCCCAGGAAGCTCTGCTCTGCGCGAAAGCGAAGCGTCAGCGGCAAAGCGTCCAGCCGTAACGGAAATCAACCCCACGCTAGGGTGATGAACCGATTATTGTAATGTAAGGAAGAAGTTATACGAAGTGCTATCGCAATTATGTTAAGGCGTAACCGAATGGGCAAAAGGAGGAATTAAATATGAGCAATGTACCGACAGAAAATACGACTAAAACAATGAAGGAACAAATTTTAGCAGGTGGTCTACCAAAATATCACGATAAAAATGCGCAGCAAGGAAAACTATTTGTACGTGAACGACTCGAATTATTATTAGATGATGGGCTGCAATCAGAGGATGGCTTGTACGCAAACTGCTTAGCTGGTGACTTACCGGCAGATGGCGTTGTAACAGGAATCGGTAAAATCCATGGCCGTACTGTTTGTGTATTAGCAAACGATTCGACGATTAAAGCTGGCTCTTGGGGTAAACGTACAGTAGAAAAAATGATTCGTATTCAAGAAACAGCCGAAAAGCTAAATTGCCCATTACTGTATCTAGTCGATTCGGCAGGTGCACGTATTACTGACCAATTAGAAATGTTTCCTGGTCGAAGAGGAGCAGGACGCATTTTCTATAATCAGGTAAAGCTTTCAGGTAAAATCCCTCAAATATGTTTACTGTTTGGACCTTCTGCAGCAGGAGGTGCCTATATCCCTGCATTCTGCGATATTGTGGTCATGGTAGAGGGCAATGCATCGATGTATTTAGGATCCCCGCGTATGGCGGAAATGGTTATTGGTGAGAAGGTAGATTTGGAAACGATGGGTGGAGCGAAAATGCACTGTTCTGTTTCCGGTTGCGGAGATGTACTTGCTAAAAGCGAGCAGGAAGCAATTGCCTATGCTCGTAAATATTTGAGCTACTTCCCGAATAATTATGCAGAGCGCGGTAAGGTAGAGGCTCCAAAGCCACCAGCTTCATTTGATAAATCGATTGAAGAGCTAATACCAAAAAATCAAAACGTTCCTTTTGATATGTATAAACTAATTGAACGTATTATTGATGAAGATTCGTTTTGTGAAGTGAAAAAATTATTCGCTCCAGAATTAATTACTGGATTAGGGCGCATTAATGGGCAATCCGTTGGAATTATCGCCAATCAACCGCGCGTAAAGGGTGGCGTTTTGTTCCATGATTCAGCTGATAAAGCAGCAAAGTTCATTTCTCTTTGTGATGCTTTCAATATTCCGCTTCTTTTCCTTGCAGATGTACCAGGCTTTATGATTGGTACGCAAGTTGAAAAAGCTGGGATTATACGCCATGGTGCGAAAATGATTTTTGCCATGAGTGAGGCGACTGTCCCTAAATTAACGGTCATTGTTCGTAAGGCATATGGTGCAGGGCTGTATGCAATGGCAGGTCCGGCTTTTGAGCCAGACTGCTGTATTGCGCTTTCCAACGCACAAATTGCTGTAATGGGCCCGGAGGCAGCGGTCAACGCAGTATATGCAAATAAAATTGCTGAACTTCCAAAAGAGGAGCAAGCGAGCTTTATTGCAGAGAAACGCAAGGAATATCAAGAGGAAATCGATGTTTATCGTCTAGCTTCAGAGCTAATCATTGACGATGTTATTGAGCCAAATGATTTAAGAAAAGCACTTGAATCACGTTTAGAGCTGTATATGTCGAAGTACTTATTATTCTCAGAACGTAAGCACGGAGTAAATCCAGTATAAAGTCTGAAAGAATGCTGTCTCAGTTAAATTGAGGCAGCTTTTTTTGTTCATCTGAGGGGGTATTTTGTTAAAATTTGTTTATTTGTCTTTCTAATTGAACCTGGACAAACGTATAGTATAGAGGGAAAAAGTACTCCTAATATGCTAGTATGCTTTAAAACGCTTTACCCATCTTATTATTACCACTTGCTTGGGGAAGTGGAGCATATTAAAATGATGAGAGGATATAGGGAAGTAGGTGGTATAGGCATGACAAAAAATAATATACAGGGTAGTGCCAAGCTACCATTACCTTATCGTTCATTGATAGATACATATTATTTACCAATCAAGGTAACAGGTTGGATATTTTTTTGTATTTATTCCGTTATAGCTTTTTATAAACTGGTCATTGATCGTCTTGTGAATGTAATCATTATTTTATTAAATGGCGAATATTCCCTAAATGAATTAGGGCTGTTTGATTATAGTGACTGGCGTTTAACCACAAATTTTATTCCCTTTGATACAATTCTTCGCTATATAAATTACTCTCAGTATTTTAATTTGGATATCATTATTATTAATTTACTAGGCAATTTATTAATATTTACCCCAATGGGCTTTTTACTTCCGTTATTATCAAAAAAGTTTCGTAAAGCTCGGACAGTTATTTGGGCAGGCTTTTTCTCTAGTCTAGCGGTAGAAACTATCCAGTTTATTTTTACAGTTGGGTCGGCAGATATTGATGATTTAATTTTAAATACACTCGGAGCATGGCTTGGTTACTTAGCCTATAAAAGTATACTTATTAAACCTAAAAAAGATAGATAGAAACAAACAGTCCTTGCTGAGGGACTGTTTTTTTAGTGGTGAATTAACACCATTTATAAAGTGGTAACAGTAATAATTTTTATTGAAATTATATATTACAGTAATAAATGAACGAAAAAACGAATTTGATGATAGGTCTTTGTGCTTGTTTTATCGAAAAGGGATTATTCCTTTAGGAGCTTAGTATTAATTTGTTCTTGAATTTGGTAAAGAAAATTCCGATAATTAGTGTACAGAAACTATTAGAGAAGAGATTATCATATCTATTATTTAACTTGCATATTAAATAAGAAAGCCGAGGTGAATTTATATGAAACTATCAAGTTTAATAGAACAAGAAAGAATTACATCACAGTATAATCGTAAAAAGATTTTACAGCGAAAACAAGCGGGTGATGCATATCGAAAAAACTCACTGTATTTTCAGCCAAAGAAAAATCCGTTATTGCTTGAGCTAGAAAATTTACTTTTAGGGCATACAGATCAAGAACTCTATGAGCAACAAAAAGAGGAATCCAACGAAATTACGCCTCAACAGCAAGCAATCATTCAAGATTTGCAACAAACGAAAAAGAATGTGCTCGCTCATGAGCAAACGCAAAAGCCTGAAGCTCTTGAAAATTCACAGCTAGAGCATGTAGATGAGGAGACGTTACAAATTTTAGATCAGGTGAGGAATACAGCGCTAGCACCCGCGCAGCCATCACCACAAGATTTACGTGTAGCGGCAAGTGCAAATGCTCAAATACAACAAATGCAAGCACAATTAAATGGCCAAGAGCTAGATGAAAGTGATCTAGATGAGCCTACTTTTGTACGTGAAGTAATTGAAGTTAAAGTACCAGAACGTTTTTCGAAGGAATTGAAATTGGATCCATTTGCAGATACAATTTTCGGTAAGAGTTATGCAGAGGCATATAAGGCGCGAACATTTAAATACGCTTCTGAAAAATATGCTACTCATATACAAATGGCGAAAGATGGCTATCCACCAGGAAGTGACTCTATGTTCTCCATGATAGCCTAATGCTGCAGATGGGAGTTTTTTAACATGGCTAAGGCAAAGCATGCAAAAACGAATGCTATAAGATTGTTGGAGCAACAAAAAATACAGTTCGAAGTAATTGAATATGAGACTGGTGACGGCCAAGTTGACGGAATTTCGGTTGCTGAAAAAATTGGTCACCCAGTTTCTCGCGTTTTCAAAACATTAGTAGCAAAGGCAAGTGCACAAAAGCTTTTTGTATTTGTTATCCCTGTAGCAGATGAGCTTGATTTAAAAGCTGCTGCAAAGGTTGTAGGCGAGAAGAAAATCGACATGCTCCCTGTCAAGGAGTTGCTCAGCTATACAGGCTATGTACGAGGCGGATGCTCTCCAATCGGGATGAAAAAGCTTTATCCAACTGTCATCGACGCGTCGGCTCAAGAGCAAGGAAGTATTATTGTAAGTGCCGGGAAAATCGGCATGCAAATCCATGTACAACTAGATGATTTAGTCGCTGCAACAAAGGCAAAGCTCGCACCAATTATCACTACCCAAGAATGATATGCTGGGTAGTTTTTTTATTTAAGTTGTCAGGAAGTAAGAGTAGGATTTTTGTAGAAAATAGGGTGCTGTTAGAGCAATATCATACATAGAGAGAAGGATATGAAATGAGGAAAATTACGGGGTGGCGTTGGACGTTTTTTATTGGTGGCTTAATAGTGATGTCGCTTGGAATTACAATGTCCATTAAAGGGAAAATCGTAGGAACGAGCCCTTGGGATGTGTTGCATGTGGGTTTATTTCAGAATTTGGGTTTATCAATTGGTACATGGTCTATTTTAACAGGGCTTTTAATTGTTATTTCAACTTCAATTGTTTTAAGAGAATGGCCAAAAATCGGGACATGGCTCAATATGCTACTTATCGGATCTTTTATAGATGTTTTTAATTGGCTATTGCCGTCAACAAATATTTATGGCATACAGATAACTTATTTTGTGGTAGGTTTATTTGTTTTAAGTTTTGGCTGTGGTATGTATATTGCTCCGAATATGGGGGCAGGTCCTCGGGATACATTAATGATGATTCTTGTTGAAAAATTTGGAGGAACGATTAAAACAGCACGAATGGGTATCGAGGTGCTTGTAACAATTCTTGGCTGGTTACTCGGAGGTCCTGTTGGCGTTGGCACTGTGATGATTGCTTTAACATCAGGCTATATTGTGCAATATTCGTTACCTTATTGTCGAAAGGTATTGATGAAGTGTATTGGTAATATAGAGGGCATGAAGCCATTCTATTAAATAAGAAGCTACTTTTATTTGTAAAAAATAAAAGTAGCTCTTCATTTTTTTTAAGGTTCCTTCATATAATGCAAGGCATAAGATAAAGGGGGATCGAAATTGAACGGAAATGTGACCTACTATTATGGACACGCACTGACTGGGCAAGGAATTAAACATTTATATAAAGAAATGATGGATGAGGCTGAATTAGTTTATATTTTGCAGGGTGCACCGACGTTTAAAGGATCAGAGCTTCTTAAAGAGCTTGGGTATTTTTATGTGAAGCAAGGCTTTGCAGTGGAGTGGTTCAAGCATGCTTTGCTGGAGGATATTGTTGAGGCAGTGTATGTTCAAGGATGTAATCGACTATTTGTATGGTCATCGGGGTGGGGGATTGAACCGGTTTTCCTTGGAACAAAGCATCGGGTGATGTCATTTTATGATTGCTTAGAAGAAATTCAGCTTGAAAGGGTCGGCGAACAGCTCGCTGATGCAATGACGGAACGAGAGTCATGGTGTGAGAAGTGTATTTCGAAGCTTAATAATGCTATAAAGATCCATGATGATTGGGAAGTAGTCACTCAGAGTTGTATGAACTGGCAGGCGTTGAATGATCAGGTTGAAAATTTAAAGACAGATGTTTTCCAATCAATCGTCTTAAACAAAACAGGAATGCGCACCCATCGCTTACTCGGAACATTAACACCGAGAGGCGCCGAAAATACAGTAGATAGCATAACAAAAAATGTATCTAAAAGATTGATGATCAAAGGGAAGCCAGGTACAGGTAAATCTTCTTTAATGAAAGGTTTAGCAGACGAAGCAAATGCAAGAGGACTTGATGCACAAATTATTTGGTGTGGCTTGGATTCAAACTCGGTTGACATGGTTATTATCCCGGAATTGAATTTCTGTATTTTTGATAGTACAGAGCCTCATATCTTTGACCCACAGGACGGAAGACTAGGGGATGAAATTTTCGATATAGGGAAACATTGCGCAATTTCACAGGAAGCAGAAGTTCGAATTGAAGATATTCGGGCAAAGTATAAAGAGGCGATGCAGGATGCAATGGGTTATTCGAAGCGTTACGCAGAAGCGGAGTATACTGTCCGTCGATTATTAGATAATTGTATATCATCATCCCTTTGGCGAGAAAAAACTGCCCCACTATTCGAAAGATTAACAAAGTAATTTTTCTAATAGTATGCTTGTGCTACACTAGGAACTAGAATAGTGTTCCTAGGAAAGGATGATACGCTTGTCAAAAGTATTGAATGCATTTTTAGATGAAAACCTAAAAGCCTTACACGATCAAGGCTTATACAATGAAATTGATCCAGTAGAGGGAGCAAACGGACCAATTATTCAGGTACGTAGCAAAAATCTAATTAATCTATCATCAAACAACTATCTTGGCTTAGCAACGAATGCAGAGTTAAAGCGTATTGCTAAAGAAACAATTGAGACATACGGTGTAGGGGCTGGAGCAGTTCGTACAATTAATGGCACACTTGATTTACATGTAAAATTAGAGGAAAAGCTTGCTGAATTTAAAGGTACAGAAGCAGCGATCTCTTACCAATCAGGTTTTAACTGTAATATGGCAGCTATTTCAGCTGTTATGGATAAAAATGATGCGATTCTTTCAGACCAATTAAACCATGCATCGATTATTGATGGCTGTCGTTTATCACGTGCGAAAATCATTGCCTTTAATCACTCAGATATGGACGATTTACGTGCGAAGGCAAAGGAAGCAAAAGAATCAGGCTTATACAATAAAGTCATGGTCATTACTGATGGTGTATTCTCAATGGACGGTGATATTGCAAAATTACCAGAAATCGTTGAGATTGCGAAAGAGTTTGAGTTAATAACATACGTCGATGATGCACACGGATCAGGCGTAACAGGTAAAGGAAAGGGTACTGTGAAGCATTTCGGTTTAGAAAAAGAAATTGACTTCCAAATTGGTACACTTTCTAAAGCAATTGGTGTTGTTGGTGGATATGTAGCAGGTAAGAAAAATTTAATTGACTGGCTAAAAGTACGTTCTCGTCCATTTTTATTCTCAACAGCATTACCACCAGGTGATGTAGCAGCAATTACAGCAGCAGTACAAATGCTGATTGACTCAACAGAGCTTCACGATAAGTTGTGGAAAAATGGCGATTATTTAAAAGCGGGTCTTGCTAAGCTAGGCTTTAATATCGGTGCATCTGAAACACCAATTACACCATGTATTATTGGTGATGAAAAGCTTACGCAGGAATTTTCACGTCGCCTATTTGAAGAGGGCGTCTACGCTAAATCAATCGTTTTCCCAACGGTTCCAAAAGGCACAGGACGTGTTCGTAACATGCCTACAGCGGCACATACAAAAGAAATGCTGGACGACGCTCTAGCAATCTATGAAAAAGTCGGTCGTGAGCTAGGCGTTATTCAATAAGAAATGGGGCTGCCTCAATTGTGAGGTAGCCCTTTTTTAGATTCAGACGGATAGAAAGGTCGAAGTGATGGATAGAAGATGGAGCGACGGATAGAAGAGGCGAAGTGACGGATAGAAGGACCAAAGTGACGGAAAGCGCCCTCCAAAGTGACAGGTAGAAGACAGAGCGACGGAAAGAACCATCGAAGTGACGGATAGAAGGGCCAAAGTGACGGAAAGAACCATCGAAGTGACGGATAGAGGGCCAAAGTGACGGAAAGCACCGGCGAAGTGATCGAAAGAATGGTCAAAGCGACGGATAGAATCGTCAAAGTCGTGGATAAAGCAGCCGAAATCGTGGATAGAATCGTCAAAGTCGTGGATAGAACAGCCAAAATCATGGATAGCCCCTACAGAGTGATGGAAAGAAGAGTCAAAACGACGGATAGAAACGTCAGAGCGACGGATAGAAAGGCCGAAGTGACGGAAAGAAGAGCCAAAACGACGGATAGAAACGTCAGAGCGACGGAAAGCACCCCCGAAGTGACGGATACAAGACAGAGCGACGGATAGAAAGGTCGAAGTGACGGAAAGAAGAGCCAAAGCGACGGAAAGAAACGTCAAAGCGACGGAAAGCACCCTCGAAGTGACGGATACAAGACAGAGCGACGGATAGAAAGGCCGAAGCGACGGAAAGAAGAGTCAAAACGACGGATAGTAACGTCAGAGCGACGGAAAGCACCCTCGAAGTGACGGATACAAGACAGAGCGACGGATAGAAAGGTCGAAGTGACGGAAAGAAGAGCCAAAGCGACGGAAAGAAACGTCAAAGCGACGGAAAGCACCCCCGAAGTGACGGATACAAGACAGAGCGACGGATAGAAAGGCCGAAGTGACGGAAAGAAGAGCCAAAGTGACGGAAAGAAACGTCAAAGCGACGGAAAGCTACCCTGAAGAGACGGATAGAAGACAGAGCGACGGAAAGAACCGTCAAAGTCGTGGATAGAACAGCCAAAATCATGGATAGCCCCGACAGAGTGATGGAAAGAAGAGCCAAAGCGACGGAAAGAAACGTCAAAGCGACGGAAAGCACCCTCGAAGTGACGGATATAAGACAGAGTGACGGATAGAAAGGCCGAAGTGACGGAAAGAAGAGCCAAAGCGACGGAAAGAAACGTCAAAGCGACGGAAAGCACCCCCGAAGTGACGGATACAAGACAGAGCGACGGATAGAAAGGCCGAAGTGACGGAAAGAAGAGCCAAAGTGACGGAAAGAAACGTCAAAGCGACGGAAAGCTACCCTGAAGAGACGGATAGAAGACAGAGCGACGGAAAGAACCGTCAAAGTCGTGGATAGAACAGCCAAAATCGTGGATAGCCCCGCCAAAGTCGTGGATAGAACAGCCAAAATCATGGAAAGCCCCGACAGAGTGATGGAAAGAAGAGCCAAAGTGACGGAAAGAACCCTCGAAGAGACGGATAGAAACGACAAAGCGACGGAAAGAACCCCCTGAAGAGACGGATAGAAACGTCAAAGAGACGGAAAGCCGCCCCGAAATGCCGGATAAAACCCTCGAAGAGACGGATCGCCACCTCGAAATGCAGGACCGCTTTATTTTGAGTGAATGACTTACGCTGCTTTTAGCGTTCATCAGTATTAAATTTATTTACTATCGACTCCATCTTTTTTCACCAATGTGATATCGCGAAGTCCTTTTATAGATGTTGCCCCCGCTAATGCGATTGAAACTTTTAATTCATCATATAAATTCGTCATTACTTTTTCGACTCCTTGCTGTCCTGCTAAAGCAAGTCCGTAGACGAAGGGGCGACCGATGGCAACTGCATCTGCTCCTAAAGCGAGTGCTTTAAGAGCATCCATACCACGATATACACCGCTATCTAAAATAACAGGAATTTGCCCATTTACAGCTTTCACAATGCCAGGAAGTGCATCAAGTGAACCAATTACGCCATCCAATTGGCGGCCACCATGGTTGGATACGATAATTCCGTCAATGCCGTTTTCTATAGCTAGTTTTGCGTCTTCAGGATGTAAGATTCCCTTTAACAAAATAGGGAGATTCGAACGGCGCTTTAATTCACGTACATTGTCCCAATTTAATGTTGGATGGAATATATTTTGCAACACGCCTTGTACATATGACTCAAATGAATCATCTGGTAAGGAAGCAGTAAAAATAGGGTCATTCATATAGTTTCCTCGTGCATACCCAAGCTTTAATGGTGAAAATTGATTGCGAACATCTTCTTCACGCCAGCCAAGCATGACTGTATCTACAGTTAAAACGATAGCCTCAAAACCGGCAGCCTCGGCTCGAGCGGCCATACTATAGGCAATTTCCTCATTTGTTGACCAATATAATTGAAACCATTTAGTAGCAGTGGGAGCTGTTTGTGCCACATCCTCGAGTGCGTAGCTTGAAACTGTGCTTTGAATATAAGGGATTTTTAATTGATCAGCTGCACGTGCTACGGCTAGCTCTCCTTCGTCATGCGCCATTCTGTTCATGCCAACAGGAGCAAATAAGAACGGAGTTGGGTGTACTTTTCCGAACAGTTCAATTGATGTATCAATACTTGAAACATCCTGTAAAAAGCGTGGAATAATAGAGTATTTTTCAAAGGCTGTACGGTTATTCCTTAATGTTTGCTCACCGCCAGCGCCTGAACGGATGTAACCAAACGGACCAGCTTCCATTTTTTCTGCAACTGCCTTTTCTAAATCTGCAAAGCAAATAGGAAAGGGGGCTTGTGCATTAATATTTTTTAATAGTAGATCGCTATGTGTTGTCTTTGTCATCATAATCCTCCTACTAATCTTTTTTTAACTTCGCAGCAAAGCGGTTACCTATTGATTGAATAATCTGAACAAGAATGATTAAGATAAACACTGTCGCATACATTACATCGACCTCATAGCGTAAATGACCGTAACGGTATGCGAGATCACCTAGACCACCAGCACCAACCATTCCTGCCATTGCTGTTGCTCCTATAAGACCGATTGTGGCAATCGTTAAACCTAAAATAATGGATGGGCGCGCCTCTCGTAATAAGACATTCCAAATAATATGACGACGTTTAATACCCATTGCTGTATAAGCTTCCACAACACCCGGATCAACTTCTAAAAGTGCAGTTTCCATAAGTCGCGCAATATAAGGCGTTGTATAAACAACAAGCGGTACAATAACACCTTTTACACCAATAGTTGTGCCGACGATTAGCTTCGTAAACGGTAAAATGAAGAATAGTAAAATAATGAACGGTACAGAGCGGATAATATTAATAAATAAATTGAAAAATTGATAGAGAAATTTATTTTCAAACGATTGTCCTGGGCGAGTTAAAACAATTAAAAGCCCTAATGGGATCCCTATTAAAATAGAGAAAAATAATGAAATCCCGACCATTTGGAAGGTTTCGATAATGGATTTCCCAATAACATCTGACCAATCTGCAAAGAAGCTTTGAATGCTATTCATTTAATTCGCCTCCTAATTCCTCAACGCTTACTCCGTTTTCTGTAAAATACTTAAGTGCTTTTTCTACGATATGTGCTTCACCGTGTAGATGCACGACAATATTACCGACAATGCCGTTTTTTAATTCAATGATATTGGCGGTTAAAATATTCGGTTGAACATCATAAACTTTACTCACTTCTGCTAGTAATGGTTTCCCTGTACTTTCACCAAGGAATGTTAAACGAATAACACTTCCTGAAACATTTAATTGCTCGATAAGGGAAGGGGATAAATTACGTTGAGAAATGGTATTTAAAAACTTTCGTGTCGTTGGATGCTGAGGCTTTGAAAATAGGTCTATAGCAGAGCCGTATTCCACAACCGCCCCTGATTCAAGAACAGATACATCGTCGCAAATTTTTTGAATAACATTCATTTCATGTGTAATGAGTAAAATAGTGATGCCTAGCTCGCGATTAATTTTCAAGAGAAGCTCAAGAATGGCGTCAGTTGTTTCGGGGTCGAGTGCACTTGTCGCTTCATCACTGAGCAAAATCTCAGGCTCTTGGGCAAGGGCACGTGCAATAGCGACACGTTGCTTTTGACCACCTGAAAGCTGGCTAGGATAGCTATCTAATTTCTCTGTTAGGCCAACAATTTCTGCATATTTTGCAACGCGTTTTTTCACTTCGGAGTCGTTATAGCCTAGAAGCTTTAATGGTACCGAGATATTGTTGTAAACAGTCGCTGTTTTTAAAAGGTTAAAATGCTGGAATATCATCCCGATTTTTTGACGAGTTTTGCGAAGGTCGTTTAGAGAAAGGGAAGTAATATCTACATGATCGATTAATACCTTTCCTGTTGTTGGACGTTCTAATAAATTGACACAGCGAATAAGAGTACTTTTTCCTGCACCACTGTAGCCAATAACCCCATGAATTTCACCTTTTTTGACATGCAAGTTAATACCATCTACTGCTTTGACGATACCATTTTTAGTTTTAAATTCTTTTGTTATATTTTCTAGTTGAATCATACGGTGATATCTCCTTTCTTAGTCCTTCTATAAATCAAGAATCTGCTAGCTTTCCTGTAGGAGTCCCGCAGATTCTTGATTTTATGAATGGTCCTTAATCGTCACTTACCAGCTTGGAATTACAGAGCCTTGGAATTCTTTTTCAATAAAATTGCGTACCTCATCAGATTGATAAGCTTCAACAAATTTTTTGATCGTTGGGTCATCTTTGTTTTCGGCACGTACTACAATGTAATTCACATATGGAGAGTCCGTAGATTCTAAAAGAATGGAGTCTTTTTTAGGATTAATGCCAGCATCAAGAGCGAAGTTTGTATTAATAGCTGCTACATCTACTTCACTAAGCTGTTTTGGAATTTGTGCAGCCTCTAATTCAATGAATTTCAAATTCTTTTTGTTTTCTTCCACATCGCGAATAGATGCTGTTAAGTCTGCACCGTCTTTTAATTTAATATAGCCCGCCTCTTGAAGGACAAATAGAGCACGAGCCCCGTTTGTTGGATCATTTGGTAATCCGAACGTTGCACCATCAGGAACGTCATCAAATGATTTATATTTCTCAGAGTATATGCCTAGAGGATTTAAAATTGTTTTTCCAACTGGCACTAAATCTGTATTGTGATCTTTGTTAAATGTCTCGAGGAATGGCTTGTGTTGATAACTGTTTACATCAAGATCGCCCTCTGCTAACGATGTATTTGGTAAAACATAATCAGAGAAAGATTTTACTTCTACCTCTAAGCCATTTTCTTTGGCAACTTTTGCTACAACCTCAGCAATTTGTTCGTGTGGACCAGAAGTTACACCTACTACAATCTTATTTTCATTAATAGCCTTACTTTGACTATCCTTACTATTTTCTTTAGTACCACAGCCTACTAATGCTGCTACTAATGTGAGACTTGCTAAACCTAATAAAATTTTATTTTTCTTTTTCATGAAACATACCTCCAAAGTTTTTTTATCGGTTTTTGAAAATAAAAAAAACTCTCTTAAAAAAATTAAGAGAGGCTCATAAAAAAGTGTCCTCTCTTATCTTTCAAACGATGATCGTTTGCAGGATTTAGCACCTTCCTTAAAAAAGGAGGTTGCCGAGCTTCATAGGGCCAGTCCCTCAGCTACTCTTGATAAGAGATTTATAATATTTTTTTGTAAATCCGATAGAACTAATATAAATTATAGGATATAGTAAGTCAATTGAATTTTTAAAATTTTTTATTTTGTTATAATATTTAGTTGCGAAAGAATCCGCAAGAAAGAGACAAAACCGTTCCCATAGCAAGTTTGAGCTAATGGAACATTTTTTCGGGTAGAGTCTACTTCATGAGTTAAATAAGTTTAATTTTTCAATTCTACTGATCGCTTCACGTAAGCGGTCTTCGCTAACAAGTAAGCCAACCCGCACATAGCCTTCACCATATTGACCGAAGCCATTGCCTGCAGCTACTGCGATATCAGCTTTGTCGAGCAATAAATCGGCAAATTGTTCACTCGTAAAACCTAATGGAACAGGGAGCCATGCAAAGAAAGAGCCTCTCGGTGCTGTTACTTGCCAACCAATTCGCTGAGCTTCTTCGATCAGGACGTTTCGTCGACGCTCATAAGTCGCACTTAGTTTATCCGCGCAACTCTGGGAAGCAGTAAGTGCAACTGCCGCGGCTTGTTGCACGGCAGGGAATTGACTACAAAATAGATGATCTTGAATAAGGTTAATGGCTGCAACAATATCAGGGTTACCAACTGCAAAACCAATGCGCCAGCCTGCCATATTATACGTTTTGGATAATGTATACATTTCGATACCGGCATCTTTTGCACTGTCAGCTTGCAGGAAGCTGATAGGTTTATTGCCGTCAAATCCAATCGCCCCGTAGGCAAAATCATGTGCTACGATAATATTGTGCTCTTTTGCAAAGCGTACTGTTTCCTCGAAAAATTCAAGTGTTGCAGTACCGCCAGTTGGGTTATTCGGGTAATTCAAGTAAAGCATCTTCGCCTTTTCTTTTACTGCATCGGATAAAGCATTATAATCAGGCAGAAAATTATTTTCTGCAAAAAGAGGCATAACTTCAAAATTAACATCGCCTAATACGACACCTGATAAGTAATCTGGATATCCAGGATCGGGTAATAGCATAGTATCACCAGGGTTTAAAACGGCTAACGGTAACTCAACAAGACCAATTTTCGTACCACCGAGAATAGCTACTTCTGTGTCAGGATCAATGTCAACATTGTATTCGCGTTTGTAGAAACTTGCAGCTGCTTGGCGTAATTCTGCTATGCCATGAAATGGAGAGTATTTATGATTTTGAGGATTTTCTGCCGCCTCCTGCAATGCTTTAATAATATGTGGAGGAGTGGGTTGATCTGGATTACCTTGACCAAGATTAATAACATCACGCCCTTCAGCAAGAGCAGCGTTTACTTTTTGCACAAGTGCTGCAAAAAATTGAGTTGGAAGTAGCTGTAGTTTTTTTGAGAATTCCATGCATGTCCACCTTTTTCAGAATATAATAATTATTAAAGATATGATGCACATAATATTACTTTTTTTAGTAATTGTCTAGAGCCCAATAGTATATGAGGTGAGGAAAATTGAATAAAGTCTCGTATTTTATCGTCAATGCTTTTACTACAGAACTTTATAAGGGAAATCCCGCAGCAGTCTGTTTACTTGATTCACCAATACCTGAGTCGACCATGCAGAAAATTGCTCAGGAGATACCCGTACCAACAACAGCTTTTGTCCAAAAGAAGGATCATGATTTTTTTCTTAGATGGTTTACGCCAGCAAAGGAAATACCGATTTGTGGACATGGAACAATCGCTAGCGCTTTTTTACTTTGGAAACAAGGAATTGTACCCGTCAATTCTTCGCTTACATTCCAGACTGTAAGCGGTCCTTTACAAGCAAATTGGTTGAATGAACTAGTTGAAATAACAATTAAGAAGTACCAGTTAGAAGAGATTGAATGTCCTTTGGAGCTTGAGGAATGGCTTGGTGTGAAACCAACATATGTAGGGAAAACAGAATTGGATTATATAGTGGAGCTAAGTCACGAAGAGTATATTGCAGACTTTAAAGCTGATTTTCGTGCGATGAAACAGTTCCCGGTACGTGGTGTTTGTATTACAAGCCGTTCTAAAGATGAGGGGATTGATATTGTCTCAAGATTCTTTTCTCCAGCACAAGGCATTGATGAGGATCATGTAAATGGTTCCACTCATGGTGCGCTAGGACCTTACTGGTGTGAAAAATTATCAAAAGAAAGTATCGTTAGCAAACAGCTTTCAAAACGTGGTGGATTATTGTACGTTACACCAAAAATAAAAGATGTGGCAATTGCGGGTTCGGCTGTTCAAGTATTGAGTGGTGAAATATTAATCTAAATATTTGAGCTTAAACCATGGAAGTAAGGTTGATTTATTGTAGTATAAATACAGAACAGTACTGTCTAGAGGAGGAATAGCAATGAAAATTGGTTGTATCCAATTAAACGTAGGTTTTGGCAAAGTAGAAGAAAATTTTGCTCGCGCTGAGGACAAGATTCGTGAAGCGGCAAAAAAAGGTGCAGAAATTATTGTACTACCAGAAATGTGGAATTCAGGCTATGCTCTTGAAAAATTATCAGAGCTTGCAGATGTGGATGGAGATCGTTCGAAAGCATTTTTATCAAACCTAGCGAAAGAGCTTGGCGTACATATTGTTGGTGGCTCTGTTTCAACGAAGAAGGGCGATAAATTTTACAACACGATGTATACGTTTGATAAAAATGGTGAGTTAGTAGGTGAATATAACAAGGCACATCTTTTCCGTTTGATGGACGAGCATTTATATTTAGAAGCTGGGGATGAGATGAATCGCTATGCACTTGGAGAAATCGAGGCTGCAGGCGTGATTTGCTACGATATTCGCTTCCCAGAATGGCTACGTGCTCACGCCTTAGAAGGTGCAAAGGTCTTGTTCGTACCGGCGCAATGGCCGACACCGCGTATCGATCATTGGAAAACATTGTTGCAAGCACGTGCCATTGAAAATCAATGCTTTGTGATCGCTGTTAATCGCATTTCTAGAAAGGTAGAAAACTTCAATGGTCAATCAATGATTATTCAACCATGGGGCGAAGTGCTGTGGGTTGGTGCAGAGGACGAAGAAGTAGCTGTCATCGACGTGGACTTTTCAATTGTCGACGAAGTACGAGGCCGAATTCCTGTTTATGACGACCGCAGACCAGGATTATATAACGGAGTTGTTACCGAAAACTAAAATCTGCTAGCACGCTCAAGGAGCAAAGCGATGTTGAGCGTGCTAGGCATGGTGAACATCGCTGATAAAGTAGCGAACATCGCTGATAAAGTAGCGAACATCGCTGATAAAGTAGCGAACATCGCTGATAAAGTAGCGAACATCGCTGATAAAGTAGCGAACATCGCTGA
>NZ_JBNNVB010000027.1:60751-78621 GCF_050280325.1 Lysinibacillus sp. NPDC093216
TGATAAACTTACGAACATCGCTGATAAACCCGCGAACAACGCCGCTAAACCCGCGAACAACGCCGCCAACCCGGTGAACAACGCCGCCAACCCGGCGAACAACGCCGCCAATCCGGTGAACAACGCCGCCAGGCGACCAACGCCGCCAACCCGGTGAACAACGCCGCCAACCCGGCGAACAACGCCGCCAACCCGGCGACCAACGCCACAAACCCGGCGAACATCGCTGCTAAACCCGCGAACAACGCCGCAAACCCGGCGAACAACGCCGCAAACCCGGTGAACAACGCCGCAAACCCGGCGAACAACGCCGCAAACCCGGCGAACAACGCCGCAAACCCGGCGAACAACGCCGCAAACCCGGCGAACAACGCCACAAACCCGGCAAACAACGCTGCTAAACCCGCGACCAACGCCGCCAACCCGGCGACCAACGCCACAAACCCGGCGAACATCGCTGCTAAACCCGCGAACAACGCCGCAAACCCGGCGAACAACGCCGCAAACCCGGCGACCAACGCCGCTAAACCCGCGAACAACGCCGCCAACCCAATCAACATCTAGAAATTAATTTTTCTCCTCAATTAAAGAATTAGCAAGCAACATAAATTCAAGCGTAATCCGATTATGGCCCTTCATGAAATTTTCTCCTAAGAGACTTTCAAGCTTTTTTAAACGATGGTAGAGCGTTTGGCGAACGATGAACAGTTGGTTGGCTGTTTGTTGTTTGGAGCCATTCGTTTGTAAGTATACCTGCAGAGTTTCTAATAGCTTACTGTTATATTTTTTGTCGTATTCAATGACAGGCTGTAAATAGTCTTGAATCACTTCCTGTAAATTGACTTGCATCTGTAATTTATAGATGAGGTGATACAGATGTAAATCATCGTAAAAATAAGATGTTGTTTGTACTTTACTGCAAATATACAATGTTTCGAGTGCCGTTTGATAGCTCTTTGGCATTTCTTCTACGTCTGCAACGACTTTGCCAATGGCGATTTGATAACCTTGTGCCATTTGTTTTTTATAAAAATCGGTTTTCTGAACGGAAGAAACTAACGTATTTAATACTTCGCGACTCGATTTGCTATCTTTCTTATGGAGTAAAATAAAGATGACATAGCTTTTTCTTTCGAATAAAAATGCTATAAATCCATTTTGCTCAAAAAGGTTTCGATAGTAGAGCTTACTATAGACAATATCCTCCTGCACCTTAGAAATTGCATTAGGAGTTGCTAAAATAAAAATGGCTCCGCTAGTAAGTTTATAGTTAGAATGATGGGTTACGATAAATTTATAAATTTCCTCTTTCGATAGTTTTTGATCGATCCAATCCGCTAAAATAGAGGCATCCTCAATGTCCCTTTTTTCTTCAATATAAAATTCTCTCATTAACAGCTGCGCTAACGCAGTAGCTGTACGATCTAAAATAAGTAATTCGAACTCCGAAAATAGACCATCCTCTCTAAAGAGCGTTAAATCTGCATAATGTTGATCAAAAATAAAGATGGGTTCATTTTTAAATACTGGTGCTGATTTTTTCATCGTTAAAAGTTGTTGGCGCTTATGATGCGGGATGTTTGGAAAAAAGATAGGCTCTCGACCTTTAATAGAAAAGATAATTTGTGTCTTTAATTTATGATACATATTTTGTAAGACTTCTTCTGAGGTCTGCCCTAATAGAGCGTTTTTATTTAATGTTTGAGAGTAGGATTCTAAAGTAGAGATCATTAAATATTGTTGGTTCATAATTTGACTATGTAAATCTTGTGTAATACGGACGAAAGGAACCGTGTCATGAAAAACGATAATAGGGAAGCTGTGACGGTTAGCAAGGGCTACAATTACTTCTGGGATGGTTTGTATGGAAGTCCCGTATTCAATGCACAATGCCGCGCAATTTTTTTTGATTAAGGATTCTACGAAAAAGATAAAGTTCTCTATGCTGTGCTGAAGGCTGATCCCTGTTGTTAAAACTAATTCATCACCAGCTAGAAAATTATCTACTTGTATAATTTCGATAACATGGGCCCATTTTAC
Organism: Lysinibacillus sp. NPDC093216; assembly: GCF_050280325.1. Classification (NCBI taxonomy): domain Bacteria; kingdom Bacillati; phylum Bacillota; class Bacilli; order Caryophanales; family Bacillaceae; genus Lysinibacillus; species Lysinibacillus sp. NPDC093216. The sequence continues at coordinate 62,792 of NZ_JBNNVB010000027.1, forward strand.
AATGCGTAATAAGCCATCTTCACCAGCTACGACCTCTGCACTTTGGAAGTATGTATTTTCTAACACATCCTTCACTTGAAGCTTAAATTGACTCATTTTTATCCCCATTCCTTTTAACATAGACCTTTTTCTAGATTTCTTATTGATGCGTTGTTTTTGCTTAAATAAACCGAAATATCATATTTTAAGAATGTTTAGTCTATTTTACATTATGTTTAAAACAAATGCATAGAATTTTACAGTTTGTCTATTACTTCGTTTCTATGTAACATGTAAAATTTTTGTAAGCGGTATTCCAATCTAATAAAAGAGGTGGGCTGATATGGAGCAACAGACGCATTTACAAAGAGGGTTAAAGAAAAGGCATATGACGATGATCGCTATTGCGGGGGTTATCGGAGCCGGTCTATTTATGGGAAGTGGCTCAGTAATTAACTTAGCCGGCCCTGGCGCAATTTTATCTTATATCTTTGCGGGCATTATCGTTATTCTTGTCATGCGAATGCTTGGAGAAATGGCAGCTGTCAATCCAACAAGTGGATCTTTTGCGCATTATGCACATGAAGCAATTGGTCCGTGGGCTGGTTTTATGATTGGCTGGTTATATTGGTTTTTCTGGGTTGTCGCCATTGCTTTAGAGGCAACAGCAGCAGCTGCGATTATTCAATATTGGTATGATGGAATCCCTTTATGGCTACTAAGTCTTTTATTAACCGTAGCACTTACTTTAACAAATGTTGTTTCCGTAAAAGCTTTTGGTGAATTTGAATATTGGTTCTCTCTTATTAAGGTTACAAGTATTATAGCTTTTTTGGCACTTGGTGCATTTATTATTTTCGGTATCGCACCTAATTTTGATGCAGTAGGTACTGCCAATTTAATCGGTGAGGGTGGCTTTTTACCAAATGGTTTTGGTGCTGTCTTGATGGGCGTAGTGATTGTTATTTTCTCCTTTATGGGAACGGAGATTGTTGCTATTGCAGCAGGGGAATCTGACGAACCGTTAGCAGCGGTGACAAAAGCTACAAATTCAATTACTTGGCGTATTTTGATTTTCTACGTTGGATCAATAACGGTAGTTGTCACATTATTACCTTGGCATTCCTCAGATATTTTAACAAGTCCCTATGTAGCAGTTTTGGATTATATCGGTATTCCAGCAGCTGCGCAAATCATGAATTTTGTTGTTTTAACAGCGGTTTTATCGTGCTTAAACTCCGCGCTTTACGCTACATCTCGAATGGTATTTTCTTTAGCGGAGAAAGGGGAGGCCCCAAAAGCATTTTTGAAATTAAATAAAAAGGGAGCACCTGTTAATGCCATATTAACAGCGACATTCTTCTCTTATATTGCCGTTATTATGAACTATGTTTCACCAGATAAAGTATTTATGTTTTTACTTAGTTCATGTAGTGCAATCACGTTGATTCTTTACTTAATCATTGCTTTTTCACAATTAAAAATGCGACGGAAAATTGAGAAAGAAAATCCCGAGCTATTAAAAGTGAAAATGTGGTTATTCCCATATTTAACGTATTTCACAATATTGGTTATCACAGCTTTGCTAGTCGCTATGTTCTTTATTGAATCGATGCGTTCTCAAATTTTATTTACATGTATTGTAGTGGCAGTAGTGATGATTTTCTATATAGTTACACAAAAGAAAAAGTCACCTAACCCAGTAGATGAAGCAAGTTCTATTTTTCAAAAGGAAAAATTGGATTTTGAATAACAATAAACGAGGAGTGGGAAAATTATGACAGTTCAGCAAAAAGTGAAAACGCTATCACATTTTATTAATGGGGTTGAAACAGCAGGTACTAGTGGCTGTTACTCGGAAGTTTATAATCCAACAACAGGAGAGGTCATCGCGCAAGTTCCGTTAGCGACTAGAGATGAGGTGAAGCAGGCTATCCAGCAAGCGAAGGCAGCTTTCCCTGCATGGAAAAAGACATCGATTGGTAAACGGGTTGAGGTTTTGCATCGTTTCCGTCAGTTATTAGTGGAAAGACAAGATGAGCTTATCAAAATAATTTGTGAGGAAAGTGGGAAAACGAAGGAAGATGCTAAGGGCGAAATTGTTCGTGGCATTGAATCTGTAGATATGGCAATAAGTGCCCCACAAATGCTGAAAGGGGAATACTCGGTTAATGTAGGCGGCGATATTAATGCCTTTTCTGCAAAAGCTCCACTTGGAGTTGTTGCAACCATTGCTCCATTTAATTTCCCTGTTATGGTGCCACTGGCGATTACAAGTATGGCAGTTGCGGTAGGAAATGCAGTTATTTTAAAACCGTCTGAGCGTGTGCCAATGTCAGCCTTATATTTAAGTAACTTATGGAAAGAGGCAGGACTGCCAGATGGAATTTGGACAGTCGTGAATGGTGATAAAGAAGCGGTTAATGAACTGCTTGAAAATAAAGAGATACAAGCAATTTCATTTGTTGGATCAACACCTGTTGCGGAGTATATTTACCAAACAGGGACGAAGCACAATAAACGAGTTGCTGCATTTGGTGGCGGGAAGAACTTTATGGTTGTCATGCCAGATGCAAACCTAGAGCAAACGGCTAATGCCTTTTTAGGTGCAGCCTATGGAGCGGCGTCCCAACGTTGTATGGCTATTTCAGGAGCGATTGTCGTCGGGAAAGATACTGAACAACGCTTTACAGAGATATTAAAAGAGAAAATTTTAAAATTAAAGGTTGGTCCATATACAGATGACGAGGTAGACTTTGGCCCGGTTATTACGCAGCAATCAAAAGAGACTATTCTTCGATATATCGACGGTGCTATTGCAGAAGGGGCTAATCTTGTAACGGATGGTCGAAATCCGAAAATATGCGAAACGTCGAAAGGCTTTTATCTTGGTCCGACATTATTAAATAGTGTCACTCCAGAAATGACTATTTTTAAAGAGGAGGTATTTGGCCCTGCACGTATTGTTGTAGGCGTTGAAACCTTACAAGAAGCTATTGATTTGATTAATGATCACGAACTTGGAAATGGTGTCACGATGTTTACGGGTAGCGGTTCGGCGGCGCGCAAATTCCAAGAAGAAATTGAAGTAGGCATGGTAGGCGTTAATGTTCCGATTCCGATTCCAGTTGGCTATCACAATTTTGGCGGATGGAAGCGCTCTAAGTTTGGCGAAGGGCATATGTTTGGACCAGACCAAGCACGATTCTTTACGAAAGCAAAAACGATTTCTGAACGCTGGCCAGATGAAACAGAGGATACGACAAGTTCATTTGCGTTCCCAAGCAATAACGATGCGAATAAGTGAAAAAACATAAAGGGGTGTATAGATATGGTTCAAGTAAATCTTCAAAGTGATATTTTAAAGAAAGATGAACAATATGTATGGCATTCAATGAAACCCTACAATCCACAAGCAACCTATGTAGTAGAAAAATCAAATGGTGCGAGGATTGTTGATACAGATGGCGTTGAATATATTGATGCAATGGCGGGATTGTGGTGTGTAAATGTGGGTTATGGACGTAAGGAATTAGCAGATGTTGCACATGAGCAGATGATGAAAAATGCGTATGCTCCTTTATCGCAGGGACATTTACCAGCAGTTGAACTGGCTGAAAAGATTAATGAAATGCTTGGTGGAGATTATGTTATTTTCTTCTCTAATAGTGGGTCAGAGGCTAACGAAACTGCGTTTAAAATTGCGCGTCAGTATCATCAACAAAAAGGGGAAAGCTCTCGCTATAAGATTGTTTCTCGCTACCGTGCATACCACGGAAGTTCTTTTGGAGCATTGGCTGCGACTGGGCAAGCGGAACGAAAATATAAATATGAACCACTATCTCCCGGTTTTATCCATGTAGCACCACCTGATCAATATCGTGAACATGAAAGTGATACACTTGCCCCGGTAGATTTAGCAAGCGTCAAGGCTGTAGATAAGACGATGACATGGGAGCTAAGTGAAACAGTAGCCGCTATGATTTTAGAGCCAATTATTACAGGTGGGGGCGTCATTATGCCTCCGGAGAACTATTTAAGGGGCATTGAAGAAGTGTGTAAAAAACATGGAGCTTTAATGATTGTAGACGAAGTAATTTGTGGCTTTGGTCGAACAGGTAAGCCATTTGGATTTATGAACTACGGTGTTAAACCAGATATTATTACGATGGCCAAAGGAATTACAAGTGCCTATTTACCATTATCAGCTACAGCGGTAAAACGGGAAATTTATGAGGCATTTACCGAGTCTGATGCATACGGTTATTTCCGTCATGTCAATACATTTGGTGGATCACCAGTCGCATGTGCGGTCGCATTAAAAAATATTGAAATTCTTCAGCAAGAAGCATTATTTGAAAGATCAAGTCAGGTTGGAGCTGCTACTCTGCAAGCACTTCAGCAAGCATTGAGTAATCACCCGAATGTTGGAAATGTTCGAGGCAAAGGTTTATTAATTGGCATCGAGTTAGTGTCAGATAAAACATCGAAAGAGCCTTTACCAGTAGATAAAGTAAATGCTGTTATTGCGGCATGTAAGGAGCAGGGTGTTATTATCGGTAAAAATGGTGCCACTGTTGCAGGCTTCAATAACGTATTAACATTATCTCCACCACTTAATATTGTACAAGAGGATCTTGATACAATTATAAAAGCTGTTATTGATAGTATTCATAAAATTTAAATAAAAAGCTGTCTCAAAAGTCATAGTAAAACTTTTGAGACAGCTTTTTGATTATCTTACAGCATAAGAAATGCAAGGCGAACTATGAGTATGAACAAAACAACTCCTGTTAGGAACAGTAACAATAAAATTCTCTTTTTTAAAGTATCATCCATACACACCTTCACCTTACTCCTTTGTTGTTTTAAACATATAGCCGCTATAAGAATTGTAGATAATCATCACAATGCCCATTAACATGAAATTGGATATGAGTGAACTTCCGCCATAGCTTAAAAATGGCAAAGTCATACCTGTTACAGGTAAAAGTCCAATGGTCATACCGATATTTTGTGTAATTTGGAAGGCTAATAAACTAGAAATACCAGCTCCCATCAGCGTCATAAATGGGTCCTGTGCTTCTACTGTAATGAGAACAATACGGTAAATAACAAAAAATAAAAGAGTAATAACAAATGCCGCTCCAATGAACCCGACCTCTTCAGCAATGTTGGCAAAAATGAAATCGGTATGCTTTTCCACGACATAGACATTATTGTTCATGTAACCTTTTCCGGTAAACTGTCCTGTACCAATTGCTGAAAATCCCTGCCTTGTTTGAAAAGATGAGTCCGGATATTCATTAGGCTGCAACCATCCATTAATTCGAGAAATCTGATGCCCTGACATTTTATTTAATATTTTGTCTGTAAAAAATTCATTAAATTTTACATATAGAATAGCCACAACGCTGAGAATTGATACTGGAATGGCTGTAAAGATTATTAGCAATTTTTTTTGTATACCTGAAAAGAAAATCATCGGTACAATCATCGACATATAAAGCATGACCATGCCCGTATCAGGTTGCTTGTAAACAGCAAGCATAGGGGGAAGAGTGATAATAGCAATGATTAAGAGTAGCCGCATATCCGTTAAAAAGGTAGGGCGCACATATTTCTCTCGATGTGCAACAATGACCTTACTGACAACAATTAAAAGTGCGAACTTTAAAAACTCCGACGGCTGAAATGATCCTAACACTGGAATTTGGTACCAACGCTTCGCCTCATTAACAGTCCGAGCTATACTTTCGGGTGCAATAAATAAAGCAAATGTTAACAAGACCATCGCCCAATAAAACGGCCAGCCAATTTTTTGTAGTTGTTCAATATCAAGCATTGCTACTCCATACATAACTAAAAATCCGATTAGGTAATAAAAAAACTGCTTTATAATAAACGAGCTTGTATACTGCTCGAACACCGTACTACTGGAATGAACAAAAAGACAACTAATGATACCGAGCAATGCCAAGCTAATAACTAAACTTTTATCTAATTTTTTGATTTGTAACATTCAAACACCTCCTTTTTACCACACTATTAATAGACAACGATAAGGAAATACAGAAGGTTGCAAGTTAAATAAGTATTACAAAAATTACAAATCATAAACCAATTTTACTAATATATTAATTTTACATTTGATTCTATATGAGTAGATTTATGAATTGCTACAATCACGTTTGGTTTATTTCTTGAGCTCTTCTGATGGGAGCTCTTTAGGTTACGACTGTGTTATATGCGGAAGCAAAACGCAGTAACAGGATGTGTTGTTAATATGATAACTTTGTGTTGGGATAAATCGATATAGTTTTGCAACTCTTCGTGCAATCTTTACAAAAATATAACACTGGCTTTATATCTTCATACTATTATTATTGGTAAGAGTTGGAGAAGGGGCCAAAGATGATGCATTTTTTTCGATACATAATGGTGAAGGACAAGTTACTTATACTGATGATTGTTTGTGTACTATCGAATGTATTGCTAGGTGTTTTTAGTGTTGATTATTTACGGAAAATGTCATGGCATGCAAGTGAAAGTTATACTGAAGGGCTTGTACCAATTGGGTGGTTAAATGAACTAGAGGAATCACAGCGACAATTAGATTATTTAGTGGATTCAGCCGGAGCTTATCAAGAAATGACTGTCATTTTAAAAAACGCTGAGCAGCCATTAAATCATTTAGAAAGTCTAGAAATTGATCAAAAGACGAACCATCAGATGAAGAAATATAAGACCTTACTAGCACAGCAGGTGGAATTGATTAATAACTATAAACAATTGGGCCAAAATGAACAGCAACAATTTTATGGTCAGTCTTATTTATCTGTAAGCCAGCAAAGTCATTCATTATTAGAAGAAACTCAAAGCTATTTGGTTCAGAGAGCTAATGAACAGCAACAGGCATACCAGAAAGATGTGCAATTTGGTTATTGGTTATTAGGAGGAGTATGTTTATTTGTTGTTTTGTTAGTAATATGTATAGGATTTATAGCAACAAAAGCTGTGAATATACCAACACGTCAATTGAAGTCATTATTAAAGCGAGCGGAGCAGGGCGATTTCACAGCGAATGCCAGTTATGTGGCGCAGGATGAGCTTGGCGAGGTAGTATTGTCTTACAATCAGATGGCAACAGAGGTGAAAAGACTACTTCATACAGTATCAAATAGTGCACATGAAGTTGAAGAAATGACTGGGAAACTGCAGGAATCTTCCGAGCAATCGTCTAATACGACGCAAAAAATTGCAAAGGATGTGCAATCTATTTCAGATTCAACTGCTGCTTCTACTAAAAAATTAGCTTCCAATACAGCATCTCTAGAGGAAGTGCTAAATGGTGTGCAAGTAATTTTAGAAAAAGTGCAGGTTGTTGAAAATTTTGCTCATAAAACTGCGCGTGATGCAGAAAGTGGTACGGAAATTGTACAGGCGAATTTAACTCAAATACAGGCTATTAAACTTGCGGTTGAAAAATCGAATACGGCCATTTTTAATCTTGTAGAGAGAGCAGCTACAATCGATCAAATGATTGAAGTGATTGAAAAAATTACCGCGCAAACAAACCTCCTAGCCTTAAATGCATCTATTGAGGCTGCTAGAGCAGGGGAGCATGGTAAAGGATTTGCGGTGGTGGCCAATGAAGTTCGCAAGCTTGCTGAGCAAACAGTTCATTCAACCCAAACGATTACGTCCATTGTACAAAATATTCATTTAGATTCTAGCTATGCTGTGCAAATGATGGAGGGTGTGTTAGTCGCAACTGAAAAGGGTGTGCAGGTTACAGGAGATACGGCAACAAGCTTCAATCAAATTTTAGAAAAAGTACATACAATGAAGCCATATATAATGGAAGTATCTGCAACCATTCAAGAAATTGCCAACCATACGAAAAAGGTTAATGAAGATGCAGTAATGTTAACATCATTTTCTGATACGAATGCAGCATCCACTAAACATGTAGCTACTTTAACAGCCGATCAATTAACCGCACAGCAGCAATTCCATGATTATATTAAAGAGTTACATAAGGTATCAAAAGTTTTACAAATAGCCGTAAAGCGTTTCTCAATTTAATATGAACAAACGGACCTTTCTTTGCATACAAAGAAGGTTCTTTTTTTGATTAGTATCAAACAAAATTAAAATTGCTTATAAATGTACTTTTGAGACGTACATATGTATTTTGTTTGTTTTTCTAGCACAATATTTTATAGGCCTCATATACTAATGATAAAGGATTTTACGCTCTGTTTTTAAAAATTGGAAATATTGCGGTTGTATTTTTAATATGAACACTATATAATGAAATTTATCAGAAGTGTTATTAAACCAATGTTTAGTTATATATTATTGTACTTTCAGAAAGTACAATTGTTCACAGGTGGAGGTTTGGAGAAATGAAAAAGATAATGGTTACAGGAGCACTAGGTCAAATAGGTTCTGAGCTTGTAGAAAAACTTCGTAGTATTTATGGAGAGGACAATGTATTAGCGACAGATATCCGGAAGCTTGAGCATTCTAAGGGCCCGTTTGAAGTATTGGACGTGACGGATGGACAAAGAATGCATGATTTAGCGAAGGATTTTGGTGCAGATACGATGATGCATTTAGCGGCGTTATTATCAGCAACAGCAGAAAAAAATCCGTTACTAGCGTGGAATTTAAATATGGGTGGTTTAATGAATGCGTTAGAGGTTTCACGTGAGTTAAATTTGCAATTTTTTACGCCGAGTTCAATAGGCGCGTTCGGTCCGTCGACACCGAAGGATAACACGCCACAGGATACATTACAGCGTCCAACAACAATGTATGGGGTAAATAAAGTTGCTGGTGAGCTATTATGTGATTATTATTTCGATCGTTTTGGCGTAGATACTCGTGGTGTACGCTTCCCTGGGTTAATTTCATACGTAACTCCTCCAGGAGGTGGTACGACAGACTATGCAGTAGAGATCTTCTACGAAGCGATTAAGCAAGGGAAGTATACATCTTATATTCAAGAAGGTACGTACATGGACATGATGTACATGCCAGATGCATTGCAAGCTATTGTAGATGTAATGGAAGCCGATAGTAGCAAACTAATTCATCGCAATGCCTTTAATATCACTGCAATGAGCTTCGAGCCATCTGAGATTGCGGCGGAAATTAAAAAGCATTTGCCACATTTCCGTATGGATTATCATGTAGATCCAGTACGTCAAGCGATAGCAGATAGCTGGCCTAATTCTTTAAATATAGAAGCGGCACAAAAAGAATGGGGCTTTAAAGCACAGTATGATCTAGCAAAAATGACAGTTGATATGCTAGAAAAATTAAAAATCAAGCTACAAACAAAAGCTTGTTCATAAACAAATAATCCTAAAAATCGGACGAAGAATTTAGTTTTCTTCGTCTTTTTTTATTTTGACGGGCAATCACTTAAAATTGGAATGACACTTGCTAAACGTATACCGTGTATATAAGTTGATTGGATATGAAGGCTGGGCGAACCTTGGGATTAGCGTCACAGATGACCAACCAACCTCATGTTGCGCTATCGCACAGATAAAACCTTTTGTTGCTGTCGCTTCGCTATCGCACAGATAAAACCTTTTGTTGCCGTTACGTTGTGTGAAAGACAATAAAGTTATTTATTTTTAAAAACCTAAAACAAGCATAACCCCGTCCTAAATTTAGGGCGGGGTTAAAATATAGTTGTATTTACCGTTTGATCAAACCTTTGATATCTCTGAAAACTTTCCATACGTTACACCCAAAATTGCTTACCAATGTGATAAGTAAATCTTGTTGTTTGTCGTATGAACTATAAAAACTTATACCAGGGTCGCAGCCTTCAAAGTGGTAATCAAACATGCCTTCTTCTTTTTTATCCAGCCAAATCCCATACCCATAGCATTCTTCTTTCACTTGAGGAGTTAACATTTCTTTTAACATTTCCTTCGATATCAATTGACCCTTTATCAGACTGGCCCAGAACTTTTCAATATCGATTACAGTAGTAAATGCTCCTCCTGCTCCTGTTCCTTTTACGTCAACACTGTAAATATTGGTATAAAACTCTTGCCTGCTGTCATCATATACATATCCGTTCGCACATTGAGCAGGCAATCTGTCCAGTTCATAATACCCCGTATTCAACATACCGCAAGGAATAAAAACATGTTCATTAAGATATACATCAAATGAAGAGCCAGTAATGGCCTCAACAATAAGACCAAGAACAACAAATCCTGTATTATTGTATTGAAATCTATCTCCTGTAGGATACATCATCGGCTTATGTATAAATAATGGAATGATATCCGATGATGTGCGAATTTTATAATTGGGGTAATCTATCCATAGTTCGTCATAATCTTTCATGACAGACTCATCAAAATAGTCGGGTATTCCCGATGTATGATTAAGCAACTGCCTGATGGTGATATGAGGATCAATATTCTTTAAATCAAAATTCAAGATGTCCCCAATACAACTATCAAAAGATAATCGACTTTGTTCAATCAATTGCAAAATGGCTATGGCAACAAATACTTTTCCTGCTGAGGCTGTTGCAAACTTCGTATCAATCTCGTTTGATACTTTATTTGGTAAATCTGCGTATCCAAAGGCTTTACGGTATACATTTTTACCATTTTGAGTGACTGATATGACCCCACTAAAATCTTCGTTAATACATTCGTCAAACCCCATCATTACTCTCTCCTTTAAGTAAACTTATATTGATGTATGCAAGTGTTAATTTTATTCATTATTCCCTCCAACGCTCCAGGAAAGGCCCAGCCGGAACCGAAATCAACCCCACGTATGTGAATGAGTTATTTTAGAAAAAGTTAACAATAAAAAGAAAATTATTGGAATATATAGCTTAATTTATAATTTTCTACTATAATCATATTCAAAATATTAATAGTATTCAATTAAATTAGCTGTTAATATTTCACAAAGGTTATACAAAGGGAGTTCACAAGACGAAGGGATGGATGGTTTATATGATGCAGACGCCGTTAGTATTAACAAACTTTTTTAAACGAGCAGAAAGCTATTTTGCTAGAAAGACTATTATTTCACGGACGAGCCCACAAAAGATTCACCGTTTAACATATGGAGAATGGGCGAAAAGGACACGTCGCTTAGCAGATGCGCTTACAAAGCTGGGGATGACAAGAGGAATGAAAATTGGCTCCTTTGCCTGGAACCAGCATCGCCACTTAGAGGCTTATTTTGCGGTACCGTGTTCTGGCGCTATTTTACACATGGTGAATATTCGTTTATCAGAAGAGCATTTAATTTATATTATTAATCATGCAGAAGATGAGATTTTAATGATTGATGTGGATTTGCTACCAATTATTGAAAACATTGCGCCTGAGCTTAAGACAGTGAAACATTATATTATTATGACGGATGAGGATACTTTGCCAGAAACGACATTACCGAATGCATTATCGTATGAGGATTTATTAGCAGCAGCAGATGAAAACTATGAGTTCCCAGAAGATATCGGGGAAGAGGAGCCTGCTGGTATGTGCTATACAAGTGCTACAACAGGAAATCCAAAAGGGGTTGTTTATTCACATCGAGGTTTAGTGCTACATAGTATGATGCTCAGTATGTCTGATTCAATGGGCATTTCTGAACGTGACGTCGTGATGCCGATTGTGCCAATGTTTCATGCAAATGCATGGGGCTTACCGTTTGCAAGTGTCAATGTGGGTGCTACACAAGTATTGCCTGGTCCACAATTCACATCGGCAATCATTTTGGATTTAGTGGAGCAGGAGAAGATTACATTAACAGCTGGAGTGCCGACAATTTGGATTGGCGCGTTACAGGAACAAGAGAAGCGTGAGCGAGATATAAGTTCGCTACGAGCTATTTGTTGCGGTGGCTCTGCTTCACCTACTCGACTTATTCGTACATTTGAAGAGCAGTATGGAATTCCATATATCGTCGTGTATGGAATGACTGAAACAACGCCGATTGTAGCATTATCAAATTATATGTCTTGGATGGATGAATGGCCAATTGAAAAGCGTATTGAATCGCGAGCAATGCAAGGAATGACGATGGCCGGTATTGAATCGAGTATTATTAATGACCATGGAGAAGTGCCATGGGACGGAGAGACAATGGGTGAGTTACGTCTTCGAGGTCCATGGATTTCACACGAGTACTATCGTGATGAACGTACAAATGATGCGTATCGAGGTGGCTGGCTATATACAGGGGACATTGCGGTACGAACAGAGGATGGCTTTATCAAAATAACGGATCGTACTAAGGATTTAATTAAATCGGGTGGGGAGTGGATCTCCTCGGTGGATTTAGAAAATGCGTTAATGACCCATGATGCAGTTTTGGAGGCAGCAGTTATTGCAATTCCGCATGTTAAATGGCAAGAACGCCCGCTAGCTTGTGTAGTATTGAAGGAAGGAATGTCAGCAAGTGAAGAGGAGCTTCTGGCATTTTTAGAAAGTCAATTTGCAAAATGGTGGGTACCAGATGATGTGGTATTTTTAGATGAAATTCCAAAAACATCAGTTGGAAAGTTTCTGAAAGCCAAGCTTCGAGATAATGTGGCAGAAATTTATCCGAAATTAGCTTCATTCGTATAGTTAAAAGAGCGATTTCCATAAAGGAAGTCGCTCTTTCATTTTGTTATCTACTTAACATTTGGAATACTTGTTCCACGTCTTTGTCTCCACGCCCGGAAATATTGATAATAATGCTCTCTTCCGGAGATAGTGTTGGCGCAAGTTTTAGTGCATGAGCAACTGCGTGGGAGCTTTCAAGTGCAGGAATAATTCCTTCAACCTTTGACAGCACTTGGAATGCTTCAAGCACTTCTTCATTCGTCACTGTTACATATTCTCCACGACCAGTTGTTTTTAAATAGCTGTGCTCTGGACCAGCTCCAGGATAATCTAGTCCAGCGGCAATCGAATAGGTTGGTAGCGGATTGCCCTCTGCATCTTGCAGTACCAAACATTTGAAGCCGTGTAATTCACCCGGTGTTCCTTCATTTAATGTTGCTGCTTTATCTGGTTCAATGCCGATAAGGCGAACATTTTCATCTGCAATATATTCTGCAAAGGCACCGATCGCATTACTACCCCCACCGACGCAAGCAAGTACTGCTGCTGGTAGCTTTCCTTCTTTTTCTAAAATTTGTTCACGACTTTCACGGCTAATGACTGATTGGAAATGCTTGACCATTGAAGGGAATGGGTGAGGTCCAACAGCAGAACCTAGTAAATAGAAAGTCGTCTCGTAGTTTTCAACTAAATCAGCAAATGCTGCATCCACTGCATCCTTTAGTCGCCCCTGACCTTTATCAACGGCTACTACCTTGGCACCAAGTAGCTCCATACGGAAGACGTTTAATGCTTGGCGCTTGGTATCTTCTAAGCCCATATAAATTGTGCAATCCATCCCGAACATTGCACAAGCAGTTGCTGTTGCTACACCATGCTGACCTGCACCTGTTTCGGCGATCACACGATTAGCACCCATGCGCTTTGCCAATAAAATCTGTCCAAGAACGTTATTAATTTTATGTGAACCTGTATGGTTAAGATCTTCACGCTTTAAAAAAATTTTTGCGCCACCTAATTGTTTTGTTAAATTTTCAGCAAAATAAAGTGGAGATTTGCGCCCAACATATTCATGGAAATAATAATCTAGCTCTTTATTAAAGTCTTCATCGTCTTTATATTTTTGGAAGTTTCCATCTAAAATATTTAATACACTTTGAAGCTCATCAGGAACAAAGCTACCGCCAAATTCACCGAAATATCCTTTTTTCTCTACTACTATACTCATCTTCTCTCGACTCCTCTTATCTAATTTTTCCATAAAAAAAAGTCACTACAATCCTTCTGTAAAAAGGACGAGTAACCGTGGTGCCACCTTCATTCGCAAAAATTGCGCGCTTTCGTACTCCGATAACGGGGAGTAAATTCGTCCTCACTTTTGATGAGGCTGCTCCAAAGCCCATTCACAAGTATGTACTACTGATTTGCACCAACCATCAGCTCTCTTTAAGTACGACCGCTTGCTACTATTCTTTTTCTTAGCATTTATTGAAATGAATTGTAAAGTATTTTCGGAATAGTGTCAAGATATCTTGGTGCCAAGAAAATAAAAAAACGAATCTAATAAGATCCGTCTTTTAAATTAAATTAAATTTTTGAAGTTTAAGCGTTTATTCAATGTATACATAATCGGTGCACCGACCGCTAAGACAACAAATTCACCTGCAGCAACAGTTAACCATGTCCAGAAGAATGGTAGTTCTAATGCTAAGTTCAATTCAAATGCAATGATAAACATAGTACATGTAAATAAAAATGTATTGATGACTAAACGTGCCCAAATATTTTTGACAAATTTACAAATAAGAATGAACAACCCAAGGGTAATCATCGAATGGGCGACACCAAAAATTAAATCGTAGATACCGAGTGGTGAAAATATGTTGGAGATAAATACACCAATAATAATCCCAACGGCAAAACGAGGGTTAAAGGCAACCAAATGGTTAAACATTTCGGATAGACGGAACTGCACCTCTGTAAAGCCAAATGATCCGACTAATAATGTAACAGCAATGTAGAGAGCTGCAATAATGCCGCTCGTTGCTAAAAATTTTATTTTCATATTCATTTCTCCTTAGTTTTTTTACGTGGGATGGTTACGAACCACGTGAAGCAAATGCAATCATATCAATGTTCAAGCTTACTTGTAAATAGCGATGAGTAAAAAAAACGCAGAAATTCATAGTGCTAAAGGTAATATTTAGCTCTTGTTCGTTGCTCATTAGTTAGATAGGTGTGTGTTTGACCGGATTCGAATTTTGAATACATAAGAAGGGGGCTTGTACACTTGCTTCTTTACAGTTGGAATGAAATTGGTCTATAGATGAGAAGCAACTGTGAAAAATAAAAAATGAGTGATTTATCCAGTTAAATTAAAAAGAACTGTTCTAAGCAGTTCTTTTAACAAGTGTAGTTATCAGTAGTTTTTTAAAACACTAAATGCTTGGGCAAATTTTTGGGCAAAGATTAATGGGGGCTCTATTGATTGAAAGTGAACGTATAAAATAACTGGGTCTGAATAGATCCAGTGATTATGAACAGCACTTATAATCAAATTATTTTCTGCAAGTACCTTAACAAATGGAGGTAATTCCTCTTGAAGTACTACAACTTCACCTAAGTTAAGTGCATTTCCATATATATCAAGTGATTCGAATGTTATCCCAGCATGAAGTGCACTACGACTTGGGCGACCTTGAATCATAACATTAAGATTTCGATTAAGTTTTACTGAGCATACACCATGTTCCGTTGAAGCTTTTCCGTTGGCAATCTGAGCAAATTTTGTACACATATCTTGAAAGCTTTGCATTTAGACACCTCTGCTTTTTTTAATTTAATGAGGATGCCTTGGAGCGAAAGTAGTAGAGGTCTCTGATTGAAATTATTCATCTAAAACATTTTTAATTTCTCCTATTTCAAAAATTATATCGTCTAGTTGTTTTTTGAATTCATCCGAATATTCTAATTCTCCATCTAAATCTTTTGTATATTCCAAGGCATTTAAGGCAAAATCTAGAGCAAATGCGAATAGACTGTCACAAAGATCAGAAATGATTGTGTCAATATCTCCTATATTTGCATTTTGCTTTTCAGAAGGTTGATTTAAATCGATATCTTCATTGTTCATGGTAATCCTCCTCGTATATTAGTAGTAAGAGCTCTTTCCGATAGAATTTCCAGTTGATCCGGACAACTGGGGAATCTGTTGGATTTCCTATAGGAGATAGTCGC
>NZ_JBNNVB010000028.1:0-73335 GCF_050280325.1 Lysinibacillus sp. NPDC093216
TTGAGTACGCTTAAAAACAGTTTTTTAGATGCTTGGTAGCTTAAGAATTTCCAATTCCGATGTTTTTTATGGTTGACATATCACCACTGGGCTTTTTATGTAAAAATCTATTTAAACTAATATTAACATTAAAGCAAACTATATATTATTCTTTATGCAACTAACCTACTTAGCACAAGAATCTATTGCTCTAATTGAACAATTTCGCCCCGTTAGTGCACCCCGTTAACAAAATATCAAGTAAATGTTAATTTAATGGGTATTTAATTTTTTCGTTTAATTTCTCTGCTTGATTTATAAAGGAATCCATATTTGTACTTATAGTAATATTTAATCCTAATCCTACTTCACGGAGTGTTTCCCGCAACTCTTCAAAATTCTTTTTATCCTCTTCGGTTAAATCAACAAATCTATATAATTCATCTTTAGGATATTGATTTAATTTAGAATAAAAATGTTCAAGAATGTCGTTGTCACTTTTAGAAAGCGTTCCCAATTGCTTTCCAGTAGTCATACCAAGCCAAATTCCATTCAATACATCTCCTAATTTAGTTGTAACCAAATTGGGTTCGGACCAGTTATCATCAATCTGATTTTCTATCAAACCTTCCAATTCTACTAAATTACGCTGTACTTCCGTAACGAAAACTTGCTCTTTAACAAAATTCATTTTTATAATTCCCCAAGCTACAACTGCGATAAGAAATATGTTCAAACCTATTGAAATTCGAAATAGCACTTTTTTCCTTTTACTCAACTTCATTCTCCCCTTCCAACAAAATTTTACCATAAATATCCTTTGTGGTTATTGAAGTATTTACGCCGTTAGTTGACTAAGAAAAAGATGGAATCTCTACGGAATCCAATCTTGAAGTAAAGCCCCGTTAGCTTAAAAAGGGGTAGCGCAACAAACGTGAATTTCGTACGCTAAGCAAATTTTTAGAGAAAAAGCCGATTTACTCTATGTTTAGAGATAATCGGCTTTGTAAATCAAAGCGGTAAAATAATATGTAGCTTTATGAACCTTATAAATATATATCATTACTTAAATCAGGATTCTTAGTATTCTATAATCAATTAATCCTCATCATAACAATTATCTACAGATTCTTGTAAAGAATCTAATAAATAAGTTCCTTTGAAAAACGACTTCAAAAGACAACAGGGCACTCGCCATCGTTCATTTGATTGGCATTCTAAAGTCTTTCAAACTTTCTCCAAGAATATGGTGTGAAAACCACATCAAATTTTGCTTCATAATAGCCACATTAATTCCAGGCTGGTCAGAACTATATGCCATTCCTTTAAAAATAATTAATTCTGTATCGACTTCCATATCCCTTAATCCTTGATATAGTTCATATGCATTTGGAGTTGGAATTCTTGCATCCTTTTCGCCATGTTGGATTAAAGTCGGGGTACAGGCGGATTTAATATATGTCATTGGTGATGTTTTAGTATAGATTTCTGGATCGTTCCATGGATCATTTCCTAAATACATCTTAATAAAGTAAGGTATATCTGTATTTACATAATGGCTACTCCAATTTGTAATTCCACCTCCAACTGAAATGGCTTTAAATCTACTACTAAATGTAGAACAGAAAGCTGATATATATCCCCCGTTGCTCCATCCCATAACCCCTACTCTCTCTTTATCTGCAATTCCTTTGTCAACTAGTGTATCCACTCCAGATATAACATCATCGTAGTCAGCAATTCCCAGTTTTCTGTAGTTTGCTGTTAGAAATTTATTGCCATAACCAGAGCTTCCCCTGTAGTTTGGTTCTAAAACGATAAAGCCTTTTTCGATAAACTGTTCAATAGGATATTTCTCATTAAAACAGTCTGAAAATATTGGAAAGGATGCCCAAGCCGGTCCACCATGAATTACTACTAATAAGGGATATTTTTTATTTGCGTCAAACTCTACTGGGGTTGATAAAACTCCCTCTATTTCAAGACCATCACTACTTTGCCATGAGATTATTTCCCTGTTACTTTTAAGCTTTCCTTTAAAAAAGCTATTTTCATTCGTTATTTTTTTATCGTCTAAATAGATTTCAAAGGTTTCATTTGTTATCGCCTTATTATAGGATATATGATTTCCATCACTTGTTATAGAAGCCTCCATTATAAAGCTATCTACTTTTTCGCTTAACATTTCCACAGTGCCATTCTCAGATAGCAACCCAATAAGATAATTAGTTTTATTCTGCCATCGAATTAAAATTCCTTTAGCTGTCCACCGTAATGGCATAACCGTACTATCAAAATCTGTTAAAGGTTGAAATAGCTCTCCGCTATTAATATCATAAATCTCTAGCGTACTGTCTTGTATATGGGTCTTATAATAATCCTTCTCCCTTATGCTTGCTGAGTAACATATTTTGCTACCTTCAGGGGAGAAGCAAACACTCCCTCCCAACAATTTATCTATATTTATCTTTTGTAGCTCTCCAGCTTTAATATCTAGTAAGTATAGATTTCCTTTAATAAAATCTCCCATATTCGGACTTGGTGTAGCCATAAATACAACCTTTTTCCCATCATTTGAAATATCAAATTCATGGATATGAAAATCCTTACCATCCGTTAGTTGATAAATAACGCTATTTCCGTGTTCACCTTTATCATTTTGGATCTCTTTTTCTATTTCAATGTAATATAAACAACTATTTTGATATTCCTTACCTATATGATAGAAATCTCCATATAGTTCCTTACGTTTCTTTATCGTCTCAGATTCTTTTGACTGTGCAACATAATAAAATCCATTGCCAGTAGGCTCCCATTTGAATTTACTGACCCCTTCTTTCTCATTAGTAATTTGAACCCCACTATGACCATCTATGGACTTAACAAAGATCTGATTTTTCTTATTATCCCCGTCACCAACTGGGCTAAGGTATGCGATAGCTCTAGAATTTGGAGACCATAAAGGGTATGTACTCTCTATATCCCTAGTTGTTAATGGGTAACACTGCCCCTTATCTTTTTCATATATCCATACATGATTCCTATATGTATTATCTTTCCAGTTAGCTGTCTTCTTTACAAATGCTACGTTTTTGCCATCATCACTTATGTTTGTATCTGATAAGGTTGGTAATGAAATAATCTCTTCTATACTTGGATATGTTTTTTCATTCATATTCATTAATTAACCCCTCTCGTTAAATCTCTTCCAATAAAGTTAGCAGGTACAGGACTTAGTTCTAATTCTCTTGCCCAAACAGAAAGTTGACCTATGTGGTGAATTTCGTGAGTAACTATATGGTGTAATATTTCGTCAACAGTGTATTTATCTTCATCCCAAGAAACACTGACTAATTTTTCTTTTAAATCTCCTACATTTGTTTTTATAAATTCAGCTATTTCATTTCGTAATTTAACTGAAAGAGATTTAACCTTTTCAAGTGTAGGATAATCAGCAAACTGAAATACTACATCTTCTTTGCCTTGAATACCACGAATCCAACTATATTCCACATCAATTATGTGAAAAAGTGTATATAATATATTTCCTACTCCACCCCTGCGGTCTTTTAACAACTCTTCAATTGTCAGTTGATTGCACCAGTCAAACCATTCATCTCTTACCTGCCAGTTGTATTCAAATAATTTAATCATTGTAAGCACTCCAATCTAGCTTATTACAATATATTTCGATATAAATCCAACTATTTCCTTCTTCAACTAACCAGCGCCGTAGTTCGAGTATGATTCTTCACAAATTCTTGATATTCGTAATAAGTAGTAGATTACCTTATTTATTAATTTCCTCTATTGTTCATTAGTTTACTGTAGTATGGGCTACGCTGCGGCTTTTTCCTTTTCAATCGCCATGAACTATTTGAAACCTTTTCCATTTTCATCCCTAAATTAATTACAACAATTTTCCTTTATTATTATTCGGAGGTACTTAAATGAACTCTTTTGCACTTATGGCCTTTTCTTTTGCTTGTTTATCATTCGCCTTTGCTGTCTCAGCTGATGCTAAGATTAAAAAGTTAGAAAAACGTATCGAAGAACTTGAAAGAAATAAGTAATTACTTGAATACATAATGGGATTATAGAGCGATTTAATCGCTCTATTTTTGTTTAATCCTCAAAATGTTCACTATTATTGCTGATACAAAAAAATCTTCGTAAATATACTTGTTTAATTAATAATACCGTAGACTTAATTACCAAAATAAAGGATAATTACCAATATACTTAATAAAAGGAGGTATTAATTTTTCATGTTAAAAAAATTTAGTTTTACAGTTTTACTTTCTGCCATCCTACTACTATTTACATTTTCTATTGGTGCTAGTAAAGCACAAGCAGGTTATGCAGATAACCCTAGTAAACTATACTATGATTTAGCAGACCAAGTTTACAAAGTCGGAAATAAGACAAATGCTGAAATCCAACATGCAATCAATCTTGAACATGGTCCAAATAAATTTAAAGTGATTGATTCGGTAGACATTAACTCTAATCAAAATCATAAGATGGGAGCACCTAGTTACAATTTAGATAGAACTGGCTTTAAAGCAATGACAGTTGTTATTGCCGATCCAAATGGTAGTAAGAAACTATTCATTGCCTTTGCAGGTTCAGAAGATGTTTCAGATTATGCAACAGCAGCATCATCATTATTGAATGGTAGTGTTCCAGGCCAATTACATCAAGCGCACCTCTACCTTAACTATATCTATGATAAATTTGGTTATAAAGACTACCAATGGTATTTTACAGGACATTCTTTAGGTGGATGGTTGGCAGCGAAGTCCTACTTAGACGTTCGTGCTGGAATAACAGTAGTTTCTAACCAAAAGTTTACTCATTATGGTCCTATCAAAAAGGAAAAAATTAGCGGAGTATATACTTTTAATGCTTTACCAGTAGCTAAGTCACAAATGACTGATACTCAATGGACTGCAAACAAAAACCGTACATATCACAGTGATGTAAAAAACCTTTTCGTTGATAATGAATGGTTAAATAGCATACACGATATGCATTCTAGCAAACTATCGTATATC
Organism: Lysinibacillus sp. NPDC093216; assembly: GCF_050280325.1. Classification (NCBI taxonomy): domain Bacteria; kingdom Bacillati; phylum Bacillota; class Bacilli; order Caryophanales; family Bacillaceae; genus Lysinibacillus; species Lysinibacillus sp. NPDC093216. Next base: position 5,037 of record NZ_JBNNVB010000028.1, read on the forward strand.
GGTGAAGAAGGTGCAGTGAATAAAAAAATTCCTCATTACACTTCTTTGGATTATTCACCATTAACTCCACTCATAGATATCGTTAACTACTACCGAATTAACAAAAATAAAAATATTGTGGACTATCACAGCATAAAATATCTTTCAAATGACGTGTATCATTAAGTTTTTATTAAAATGTGTATTCATTACTGAATACACATTTTTTTGTCCATTTAGTTTTGCTTAAAATGTACCGTATTTAAATTACGATTTTCTTTTCTAAAGTCCAATATTGTTTAACCGAATCGCTGGCAAAAGCTTTATCTAAGATTGTTTGGATTTTCTGCAAGATTTCATCTGTAACGCATTCATTAGCTCTGTCGTCCCAATCCTCATACATTTCTAGGTACTCATTTTCGATATAATCTGTAATCATTCGATTAGCGTCTGGAGTCCATGTTTGTGATTAATTAATTTCATTCTCCTACTGCACATTTTCTTTCAGATATTCACTCAATATAGTGTTGTAATTTAATACTGCACTTTGATATATCCTCTCTGTTAGTTAAATAACGGAGAGAAAAATTTACAGATACTAAACTTTTATAAATATACTCGAACTATATCCTTAAACACAAAAAAGCTGAACTAATATCAAAATTAGTTCAACTTAAAAATAGCAAATAAAAATGTTGTACATTGTTTTAAGTGCATTATTTAAACAATTAACTTACTTTTAGTTACCTGAGCGTTCTTTACATCGTTCTGTGCTTTTTTCTGGCGACTCCAAAGCAGTTTCCGGGCTTACCCGATCACTTCTTCTGTCTAGCAGAGCAGTTTTTGGGCTTACCTGATCACTTTTTCTGTCTACCCGAGCAGTTTCCAGGCTTACCTGATCACTCTTCTGTCTTCCAGATTACCTGAGCATTAAAGATTTTACAGCTTAAAATAAACAGTAATTTTTTCATCAAACACTTTTGTCTCTATATATCGTTCGCCATGATCGTCACTCAGATAATGAATATCATTTAACAACACATTGGCCTTTAGTAACGCTTCGTGTTGCTGGATGATAGTTGTTGCTTTGGCACTTCCAGCAATCGAAATCGATACATATTGCTCAACAGGGAGTTTCCATTTTTTGCGTGTATCTTGAATTGTGCGAATTAATTCCCTTATTTGCCCTTCCTCAAGTAAGTTTGCTGTCAGATGAACATTCATAAGGACTCGACAAGAAGCATCTTCACTTAAGACGTAATGTTCCTTCACGATAGATTCAGTTAACACATGTGCTTTTAATAATGTTACCTGTTCTCCATCGATCGTTAACGGAACTGAACCTGTTCGCTGTAATACATTTTTCTCCTCATCATTTAAATTCACTACGTAATCTTTTACTTTGTTCACTTTTGCTCCAAATGCTGCACCTGCCGTTTTAAAATTAAGCTTATAATGAACTGTTTCGTAAGCTGAAAAATCATTTGTCCAAACGCATTGTTTTATATTTAGTTCATCTTTCACGAGCTCGCTATATGGTTGATAATCTGATAACTCGCCGTCAACAGAGACAATGATTTCACTTAACGGCTGCTTTACCTTGATCCCTTGACTATTACGTATGCTACGGCCTAGCTCAACGATTGTTAAAATATTCGCCATCTCTTTTTCAAGCTTAGCATTAACGAGCGATTCATTGTATGTTGGGTAGTTTTGTAAATGAACACTTTTCCCTGATAATTGTCGATATAAATCCTCTGCGATAAATGGAGTGAATGGTGCTAGTAATTGACAAATTGTCGTTAGTAGCTCATACAGCGTACTATAAGCACCTCGTTTATCCTCTGTCAGCCCATTTGCCCAAAATCTTGCTCGTGAACGACGGATATACCAGTTACTTAGCTCTTCCACAAGCTTGCCGATTTCGCGTGTTGCCTGTGTAAACTGGTAATCATCCATAGATTTTATAACAAGCTGAATTGTATGATGTAATCGAGACAATACCCAATGATCTAGTTTTGTGCGAGTGCCAGTCTTGTTAGCATCGTACTGGAAGCCATCTATTTCTGCATATAGCTGATAAAATTTGAACGTATTATCTAGTGTATCGACTAGCTTTGATTTCGCATCCATCACTATTTTTGTTGAAAAACGTTTGGGATTCCAAGGAGAACTGTCGACTAAAAACGCCCATCGTAAAGCATCCGCTCCGTACTGCTCTATCAGTTCAACTGGCTCTAACGCATTTCCTTTACTTTTCGACATCTTCTGTCCATGCTCATCTAAAACATGCCCTAAAGAAAGTACATTTTTATAAGGTGCCTTTCCTGTGAATAAAGTAGAAACCGCTAATAAACTATAGAAAAAGCCTCGTGTTTGATCGATGCCTTCGATGACCACATCCGCCGGAAATTGATTGTTAAAAGTAGTAAGGTCACCGAAAGGATAATGATGCTGCGCAAATGGCATGGATCCACTATCAAACCAAACATCAATCACTTCAGGTGTACGTTCCATGTCACCACTACACTTTGGACAAGTACACACAACCTCGTCAATATACGGCTTGTGAAGCTCAATGTCTTCTATAGTGCCGTTCGCTAGTTCTTTTAAAGATGCAATACTATTTGGTGCCACTTCATGACCACAATCCTGACAAACCCACACATTTAGCGGTGTACCCCAATAGCGATTACGGCTAATATTCCAGTCCACTAGATTTTCTAAGAAATTGCCAAATCTACCGTGCTTAATGTGATCAGGATACCATGTAACTTGTTCATTATTTTGTAAAAGTTTATCTTTCATTGTAGACATATTGATAAACCAGCTGTCAGTCGCGTAGTAAAGCAATGGTGAATCACAGCGCCAGCAATGTGGATAGCTATGCTCATATTTTTCCTTATCAAACAATAGCTCCTTTTTAGCGAGCATTTTAATGATTTCGACGTCGCAATCTTTCACAAATTTACCGGCAAGCTCTGGAACCTCTTCTGTATAGCAACCCTTTAAATCAACAACATTGACAAACGATAGCCCATTTTGCTGAACCGTTTTATAATCGTCCTCCCCATATGCTGGCGCGATATGGACGATACCAGTTCCACTATGCTCTGTGACATAATCCGCTAATACAACGACATGCCCCTTATCAACTGTGACATAAGAAAATGGTGGGGTGTACGATACACCTTCAAATTCATGCCCCTCATGTTCACTTAACACTTCAACAGAATCAGCAAAAACTTTATTCACTAGTGATTTTGCTAAGATATAGACTTTATTGTGCTGCTTCACTCGAACATACATGAGCTTAGGATTCATGGCTAAGGCAACATTGGCAGGTAATGTCCATGGAGTCGTTGTCCAGCCAAGAAAATATTCATCTTTATCCTTTAGCTTAAACATTGCCGTGACAGATAAATCCTTTACATCTTTATAGCCCTGCGCAACTTCATGAGAGCTTAATGATGTTTGACAGCTAGGGCAATATGGTGAAACGCGATGCCCTTTATATAAAAGCTTTTCCTTATGCACATGACTTAAAATATTCCAAACGGACTCAATATAATCGTTACTTAGTGTTAAATAGGGGTCATCCATATCAATCCAATAGCCTAGCTGCTCTGTAAAGGAGCGCCATTTCTTCTCATAGGTAAAGACACTTCCCTTACACTCTTGAATAAATTGTTCGACACCATATTTCTCAATTTCTTGCTTGCCAGAGATACCTAGCTTTTTTTCCACGCCTAACTCTACAGGCAAACCATGTGTATCCCAGCCAGCTTTACGTTCAACTAAATAACCTTGCATCGTTTTATAACGAGCCACGACATCTTTAATTGTTCTGCCAAATGCGTGCCCTACGTGTGGTAAGCCATTCGCTGTTGGGGGACCTTCGTAAAATACAAAAGGCTTATTGTTAGAACGATTCGCAACAGACGCTTGGAACGTTCCTTCTTGTTCCCACAATCGACGAATCCTTGTTTCTCTTTCTACAGTCGTTTCTTTCTTCTCTTCAGCTTGCATGTAAATTCCTCCTATACTAATTGTATAAAAGGCATACAAAAAACCCCGTCCCAAGCAAGGGACGGGGTTAACCGCGAATACCACCCTAATTCTATTGAATCAATGTTCAATAGCACTCAGCAACGTACAATCATACGTGTTCTTTTTAACGGTAGACACCCGAATTAGCTTACTATGTTCAGCCAATCTTCTCAGAGAGGATCTTCATGTAACACCTGCACACCGACTTCCACCAATATGTCGGCTCTCTGTAGAACAAAATGAAACACTACTTTTTCTCATCAACGAATTTGTATGCTTTTATTGTCACTCATCTTAACAAACTAATTTTTGTCTGTCAATAATTTCAAAGTATTAATATTGGTAGTGATTTCCTTATAGTTCATTGAGACATGCTTCAATGCTTTTATGAAGATTTGCGAACTTAGGCTTTCCATTTGTTTTAATATAAAAGCTTTTTACAAAGGTTTTACAGTTAAAAACTAAAATTCTGTGATGCTGTACATCGAGCTGTTCTTTTTTTATTTTTAAAGTAGCAGGTAATTCTTGTAGCATTTTAGTGATCTCTTGCTCCTCTAAACCATGCTCTAGCATTGTGAACATAGGTACTAAAATCCGTTCATCTTCATTGTGAATGAAAGCATAATTTTCTTGCAAAATAGCGTTGTATAATGCGCTTACAATTTCACTATAAGAGGCTTTATTTAATTTCGGATTTTTCACCAATTCATCGATTACATCAGCCATATGGGCAACACTATGAGCCCACCCTTTTACCGGCACGTAGCCCCTTACATCCTTTTCTGATGCTAAATAAGCTAGTACTTTATCTTTACAATCAGCGATTTTCTGTTGGGATAAAAAATCGTCTGCGTTATCTCTAAATAATATTAAGGCAATCAATAGCGACGTAAATGTGCGGGTAAAAACTAAATCTGATTCGCTTTCTTCAATACCCTTGCATAATAAATTATTCAAACATTCCTCTAAAAGCTCCGTTAAAAGTGAATGCTCTAGTAAGTTTTTTTCATGGATCAATTCATAAAACGATCCATAAATTAAGTTATCTCGTAGTTCACTATCTAATGAGCCGATATGTAGCATCATTGATTGTATGAGATCGGTATGATCCTTTTGCTGCCAGGTTCTAGCTCCACTTTGTAATTCTTTGAGTATTTCTTTTAAGTCATCTTCCTTCAATAAGTTTTCTTTTTGTAGTATACGCACGGTTTTTCTCCTTTTCATGTTTGCTTTTAATCGAATAATCAAAAACCACTTTCACGATAAATACCATCAAGCTTCCATCCCTTATAAAACCGTACATACGTAAACTCCTTCTGCTGTTCGTTGTCCATTACAACAATTACCTTGCTTTTCCAAGGGAAGGTTGCCGAACGCACCTTTCCATTTCTGACCTCATTAATTTGATCTGACAAAGAAAGTAGAGTAGATGGTGTAACACTATTTTCTATCAAATATTGCGGACGGTCAGAGCTATCTTCCAACTCTTTCATTACTTGTTCATGAAAGGCAATCACTTTTTTATTAGAATCATACATACAAATCCCAAGTGAACCAATGCATAAAACGAGTAGACTTCCCAATAAAATGACATTCTTTTTCTTTAACCCTATATAAAATCCCCATTTATCTTCCTTTTTGTATAAGAAATAATATATGCCTATACATAATGGCCAAACAAAAAGAATTTGCCACATTAACACCACCCAAAAGTCATCACCAAAAGACACTAAATATCTAATCATATTATGATTTAAAAACCAAAGAGGCAAAGTCCAACGCCAAGCTGAATTTTCCTGGGAAAGACTTTTAAAATAGATAAGTATAAGTGGAAAAGATAGAATAAATGCTAACGAATTGTCCATTATTACAGTTATCAATGCTTTATTCACTCCCCAGTACCTATTTTTTAAGAAAACACCATCATACAAATACTTACAATAATTGTACCCTAATCCAAATATATAAAACAGCTAATAAAAAAGCTAGACATTCTTGAAATTTTCGAATGTCTAGCCTTGATTCATTTATGATCTTCGAGTATTTTCATGCTATCTATATCTGCAAAGGTTATTTTAGAATCGGCTTTTTCCCAATCTGTACTATATTTCACTTCTACATCATCTCCAAGCGATAATGTCGTAGGACCATCGATTAACGGGAACCACGTACCATTACCGTGTTTTTGTACAATGTCATCAATTGATAATTTACCAATATCCGATTCATCTGCATAGGAAACTACTAAAAATTCATGTTCCTTGATTGCTACGATTAACCCATTTTTAGAATGGAGTTCTTTTTCCCCAACTGGAATATCAAATTTTTCACGTAAGGCAACTATCTCTTGACTATAGTGCTTCTCTAAATAGTTCATAGCATCTTTCAAGACTAGAAAATATAGTATCGGCCTATTTACATCTTTGTATTGATTCTTTTCCTGCTCCAATAGTGAATTGATTATAGCTAATTTATAAGAATATTGTTCGATAAATTCTTCTCTTGTAAGATTCACCATTTTTAATTGTTCAGCAAATTGCGCTTCGTTTTGATTTATACCTACTTCTATCAATGATTCAAGCTGTTCATCAATTTGTTTTTGCGAAGGTACTATGCCCTTTGACCGAGCGTAAGCATATAAAGATTCAGCCTGTAAAAAGGATTCAAAGTTCTGCTTCTTTGCATCATTGGACCTTTTCTGATCATTTACCCGGGAATCCGTTTCTAAATAGAAGTTTAGAAATTTTTCATCCAATACAGTTGGTATGCTAGCTGATTGCTCCTGACTTCCGCTGAATTGGGTATACAGAAATATTCCAATACAAACTGTAAATAAAATAGATAATACACTATATTGCCAACGCCAGGATCTTTTTTTCATCTCACGCTGTTCTAAATGCTGTACAACATTAGTCATCACACGCTTTTTGCTTTCGGTTAAATCATTTATTACCCTCACATCGACTTTACTCATGCAGCAGGACCTCCCATTCAATTTGCTGTAGCTTCGGCTTTAATAGCTCTCGTCCACGACGTAGCCTTGTTTTCACCGTACTCTCCGGAATACTTAAAAGCTCGGCAATTTTAATAACAGGCATTTCCTCAAAATAAAAATAAATTAGGACCTCACGCTGTTTTAATGGTAGTGCTAAGATGGCGTTTTCTACTAAGGTTTGTTCATCCTGCTGTACTAGCATGTCCCTTTTCGTAATAGCCTGCTTGGCAAAGATCTTCTGTTGAACTTGTATTTTACGGTATGTCCAGCTACGTAAATAGTCTTTACTTTTGTTAATGACGAGCCTCGATAAATATGCCCGTAATTCTCCTCTTTCCTCATAGTTTTGCTGAATATCGTAAAATTTGATAAATACATCCTGCACGATATCTTCAGCACTTTGTAAATCTTTGACGTAATAAAAGGCAAGTCGGATGAGCCTTTCTGTATGCTGCTGCATTATTTCTTCGAGTTCTTTAGTTTCAAGCAACATCTCTCCCCCTCTCTGCCCTATAAACGGTGCTCACGATAATGAGGTTTGCTTTTTTTATATTTTTTTAAATAAAGATCTAGATAAACTCTAAATTCACTTATTCTAATTTTCATCAGAGAAAGGAGCAATGACCGCTTTTTTATTTAAAGAAAGCACAATATTTGTAGATGGCGTTCCATAAGGCATTGCCTCATCTATAAACTGCTCCAATGTTTCCACTGAATTAGTTGCAATTTTTACGATATAACTTATTTCACCCGCTACACGATAGCATTCAAGGACATCAGGATGTGCATTACAAAAATCCGAAAGACTTTTACAATCAATTGATTTAAATAAAATAATAGCTTGAATATCGCGATTTAACTTTTTTAAATTTACCTTCGCACTATAAGCCTCAATAATCCCCTGCTCTTCTAACTTTTTAACACGCTCAATTACTGCTGGAGATGATAAATGAACCATCGAAGCTAATTCCTTCATCGATATTTTTGCATTTCGCTGCAATTGCTGTAATATTTCTGTATCTATTTGATCCATATGTATCCACCTTTTTTAATTAATTAGATTTAATAAAATTCCTTTTATAATAAAGCAATTCATCTAAATAACATTATACAGATTCTGTCATTGAATAGCCTTATTCATTACAATGAAACATATAAAGGAGGCATTAACAACATGAAAAAAATATTATTACTATTAGCAAATGGTTTCGAGGCTGTTGAAGCGAGTGTTTTTACAGATGTACTTGGCTGGAATAAATGGGAGGGAGACGGCACAACTGAAGTCGTGACAGTAGGATTGCATCAGCAATTACAATGTACATGGAATTTTAACGTAACACCTGAAAAGTTACTTCATGAAATTTCATTAGCGGAGTTTGATGCACTAGCGATTCCTGGAGGTTTTGAAGAAGCTGGATTTTATGATGATGCCTTTAGCGAGGAGTTCCAGGCGGTCATTCGTCATTTCGATGAACACAAAAAACCGATTGCGACGATTTGTGTAGCTTCCCTAATTTTAGGTCAAAGCGGAGTACTACAAAATCGAAAAGCTACTACTTATAATCATCCAACAAGCAAACGATTAGCACAGCTACAATCCTATGGTGCAGAAATCGTCGATGAGCGAATTGTTCGAACTGAACATATTATTACATCCTCAAATCCCGGTACAGCATTCGACGTTGCATTCAGCTTACTGGAAATGCTGACATCTGTGGAAAATACTAAAAAAGTAAAGGATTTAATGGGGTTTAATTAATTTAATGAAGCTGTCTCAAAGCGTTAAGTTGAGACAGCTTCTTTACATTTAATTTGATAATAGATGATGTAGCCTCGATCCAAATTCTTTGTTTGTTGTAACCAATGAAATGGTTCTTGTTCTTCCGAAATTATTAATTGGTAAGGCGAAAAGCTGAAGATGACCAATATTTTTAGCCATTAATTCTGGTACAATCGTAATCCCCATTCCAGTACTTACAGCTCCAAAGATAAAATCCCCAAAGTTCACCTCACTTATGATATTAGGTGTGTAGCCAAGAGACTGTATTTGTTCTACTATTTCCTTCCTTGAATCACAAGGAGCCTGATGAACAATAAGTGGCTCCTCACATAATTCTTCCAGCTCCACTGCTGTTCTTGCATTAAAACGATGATTCAACGGAAACACAGCATAGTAAGGTTCCGTAAACAATTCACAACTCCACAAAGATTCTCTCGAATATTTTGCATCAACAAAGACAGCATCAAGTCTACCTTTTTGTAAAGATTGCAACAGTTCATTTGACGTATTTTGAATCATTAAAGTTATAGGTCGATCTAGTAGCTTAAGCTCTTTCATTTTGTCTGGCAAATAGTAAGTGGCTAAGCTAGGCAGACCACCGATGGCAATTGGATTGCTGTGGTTAAATTGCTGTAATTCTTCACGAATGGCCGTTAATTCAGTCAAAACTGGCGTAATGCGAGTGTAAAAACGTTCGCCAGCTTCTGTTAATTCGATACCAATCGATGTCCTATGAAATAGCTCGATGCCAAGATTATTCTCTAAGTTTCGTATATGTTTACTTAGTGCAGGTTGGGAAAGATTCATGATTTGAGCAGCTTTTGAAAAACTTTTCTGATTGGCTGCGGCAATAAAACTATGTAACCATTCTACATTCATTGTATTCCTCCTTAACCTATAACGATTCGTTATACCCTTATAAAATAGTGATTGTTCCATATTCTTGGTTTTTTAGTAATCTATTAAATATAGAAGGTGCATCGATTATAACATAACGTTATAGGACGTCTATACTTAGCATCTTTAAATTTTTGGAGGTTCAATAAATGAAAAATGTTTTATTATTATCCTTTGGCATGTTTGCCTTGGGCTTTGATGCCTATGTGATCGCAGGGCTTCTCCCAGGAATTAGCGATACGTATCACAAAAGCACTTCACAAGTCGGCCAGGCTGTAAGTATTTTCACTTTATTTTACGCAATATCAGCGCCGTTATTTTCTTCTTTACTTGCAGGAAAACCAATAAAAAAAATCTTAATAGGGTCAATGCTTATCTTTACAATAGCGAATGGCATCACAGCTTTAGCGCCAACCTTTTCTATTTTTCTACTTTCGAGGGCAATTGCGGGGACTGGGGCTGGTTTATTTTCACCATTAGCTGTTGCAGCCTCTACAAAGTTCGTTTCTAGTGAAAAGAGAGGGCGAGCTCTAGGATTGACTATTGGAGGAATGAGTATGGGAACAGTACTTGGGGTTCCTTTAGGTATATATATATCCAACTTATTTGATTGGAAATTAACACTTTGGCTATTAGTTATAATCGGTGTAATTTCTGTTTTATGTATGTATATTTTACTTCCCAATTTCCCAACAACCCCTCCCCCTGCACTAAATGAACGATTAAAGATGTTTCTAGATAAAAGAGTAACTGTAACTGTATGTATAACATTTTTCGCCAGTGTTGCTAGCCTTGGATTGTATACATATCTATCTCCCGTATTAGAAGACATGGCAGGCTCAGGTAACATAACAAAATATCTTTGGGCATGGGGATTCGGTGGCTTATTTGGAAGTATAATGATTGGATACTTAATCGACTACTTCGGAAAACCAAAAACTTTAGTTACAATCATTTTATTCACTTTAACTTTATCCATTATTTGTATACCATTAATGATTAACTTACCTATAATAAAGTACTTACCATTCTTTGTCTGGGGAGCAATGGGTTGGGCAAGCCAAGCACCTCAACAACATATTTTACTATCATATCAGCCCAACAACGGAAGCTCCGCAGTGGCCTTAAACAGTTCTGTAAATTATTTAGGCAGTGCAATCGGTGCAAGCTTAGGTGGCATTGTACTGTCCTTACAGATTGGAACAATAACTTTGATTTATTTTGCGGTTATCTCTATGCTAATCGCCATTTGTTTACAGTTCTTTAGTTTGAAGAACAAATTTAGCGTTTAGAAAGTATAAATTTATATAATTGCGATTCTAACTGTTGATTTGATGATCTTATTCGTCATTTTGATGGCTAGAATGGCACATTTGACTGGGTTACCTTCTTTTAGGATGGCGCTTTCCGTCGCTTTGGCTGTTCTTTCCGTCGTTTCGATGTCCTATCTGTCGCTCTGATGATTCTTTTCGTCACTTCGGTGGGACCTTCCGTCGCTATGGCGATTCTTTCCGTCTCTTCGGCGGGACCTTCCGTCGTTGGAGATTCTTTCCGTCGCTTTGGCCGTTCTTTCCGTCGTTTCGATTGTTCCATCCGTCGCTGTGGCGATTCTTTCCGTCTCTTCGCCGGGACCTTACGTCGTTGGAGATTCTTTCCGTCGCTTTGACCGTTCTTTCCGTCGTTTCGATGGTTCCATCCGTCGCTCTGGCGATTCTTTCCGTCACTTTGGCGGGACCTTCCGTCGTCGGAGATTCTTTCCGTCGCTTTGGCCGTTCTTTCCGTCGTTTCGATGGTTCCATCCGGCGCTCTGATGATTCTTTCCGTCACTCCGGCGGCAACTTCCGTCGGCGGAGATTCTTTCCGTCGCTTCGGCGGATCCTTCCGTCGTCGGAGATTCTTTCCGTCGCTTTGACCGTTCTTTCCGTCGTTTCGATGGTTCCATCCGGCGAAGTGACGATTCTTTCCGTCACTTCGCCGGGACCTTACGTCGTCGGAGATTCTTTCCGTCGCTTTGGCCGTTCTTTCCGTCGTTTCGATGGTTCCATCCGTCGCTATGGCGATTCTTTCCGTCACTTTGGCGGGAACTTCCGTCACTTTGGCGGGAACTTCCGTCACTTTGGCCGTTCTTCCCGTCACTTTGACGATTCTATCCATCATTTCGGAGGTTCTATCTATCGCTTTGACATTTCAATCCATTGTTTTGAGGTTCTATCCGCAATTTTGACCACCCTATCCACGATTTCGGAGGCTCTATCCACGATTTTGACGTTTCTATCCACGATTCCAGAGGTTCTATCCGCAATTTTGACCATTCTATCCACGATTCCGGAAGTTCTATCCACGATTTTGACGTTTCTATCCACGATTTCAGAGGTTCTATCCGTCACTAAGTGTTATACGATATATTACAACCATTATCGAGGCAATGGCATTTGAAAAAGCTGCCAGCTGCATTAAATAAACACTCTTGCAATTTGTAACTATTTGTAATTTAGCCCGTCTAATTGGCAATAGAATAAACTTTTTGGAGGCAGTCTAATGAAAAAAATTTTGTTTCTAATTTTATTGGTAAGTCTGTTTTTGGTGTCTGCTTGTACAAATGGAAAAACGCAATCATTAGAAGCTTTTTATAAGGATGCAAAAATTGAAAGTATCGATAAAGTGATCATCCAAGATGGTTCAACGGGTGCTTCAAAAACGATAACTAAGCAAGACCAAATCAATGAATTCATTTCTCTGATTAAAGATATAAAATTTACTCCGCAAGACAATCAAGAAAAACGTGTTGGTTGGAGATATGGTATTACTCTTTTTGATAGTGAAAGAAAATTTTATTTTACACTAAGCGAAATTGATAATACCTACTATGATTCAAACCCGGATATTTATCCTATTGTAGAAAACTATTACAAACAGTTGGAAATTGTAGAAGAGTAAAGATTTTAAAACTAAAGACCTCTTTATTGAAGTTCTATCCATCATAATAGAGGTGCATGAAAAAACCGACTTCCCAGGAAATCGGTTTCTGCACCAAGAGCAACTGGATACGGATGTTTTGATAACTTTATCCTCATTCATCTCACCACCTATAGAGGTTGGAGACTTCTATAACTGTCGCTTCAAATTCAATTCACTGAAAAAAGTTAAATATTACTGACAATAATTTCGCCAGTTATTGCATCAATATACCGGATAGGTGATCTAGTATATCGATCACACGCTTGATAGACAAGTTGATAAGATTCTATTTCGTCATCGTAATTTTTGTCCCAAACCAATTGAAAATCGACATTCTCTAGAAATCGACGATACGCTTCTTCCATAGAAATACGTGGTCCTGTTGGAACTTGGCTAAGCTCAATCAAATCAAAGTTTGGTCCAGCATAATTATCAATCTGACCAGTCATACGATTAACAACAACGCCAACCATATCATGAATAAGTATACCTTGGCTATTATAGGCCTGGAATATAAACGATTCTCTTTGTGACGTATTATCTTCTTCCTCATCTTCTCGAATTAATCGTTGGATATAAGGATAGTAATCAGGAATTATTTTCAGTAAAAAATCTAATGCTTTTTGATAACAGGCTGCTTGACTAAGCTGTAGATTCCCTGAGCGTTCATACATCCATATAAAGCTTTGAACTTTACCAGTCTTCTTTGAAATAATAGCTTTTACTGTATCTTCTGACTGCATTTTAAAAAAACTGTTCAACGATAAATCTTTTTCTCTCATCTCCCAATCCCGTATACGCCACACGATTCCTATCTCTGGACCTCTGTCTACTTCTCGAATAAGCTCCAGTTCATCTGTTATGCCGATGATTGATTCATTCGTAAATTCATTGGCAATTAAGTTAGTTGGTAAAGGAGGAAGTGTAGCATAACTTTCAGGCTCATTTTCATCATGAATACTCGTTAATTTTGGTTCTAAAGAATCTGCTTTAAAGTGTAAAAATGAATTTACTTGATACACGAGATGGAGTCCATCTTTCTTCACATTATAAACATCACGAGATAATGTTGTTATTACTAGTTGTAACACCAATTCATTCCGCACATGTTCCATTAGAGCTTTCTTTGAAACTAGCCTTGAAGGAATTTCAGGACTCGTTTTCACTCCGTCATATCTAAATCCAACAATATTTCCCAAAGCATCGACATCTATAAAACAACCAGCATGTTCTAACGGTAAATCCATGACAATTTGTTCAAAATAAAAACGATCCGCACTAGATAGTTGTTTAGCTTTTGAAAACGTTAAATCTTCCAGTGCAGATGGATAATGACTAAGTAAAAATTGTTCAGCACATCTTCTTTTTTCATCAATAGATAAAGAATTTGCCTCAGAAACAGAATCATTTTTTTCAATTGATAAGTATATGAGGTTTCCAGAGCAGTCTAACTCAACAGTCATACTTTCATCTTGTTGTTCAGTTGCCCATGAGAACATCACTCTTTCGTCTTCAGAATACTCTTCTATGATTAGTTTATAGTGACTTGGTAATGGAACAATTGATAGAGCCCGTTCTTTTAGTTTATCTTTTTGCAAAATCAAAACCCCCATGACAATTATTTTTATGTATAGACAAAAACCGATCTCCTAAGAGATCGGTTTTTTAGTTAAATGATTATTGAGCAGCTTTCGCGCGAAGAACCATTTGTAGGATACCACCGTGACGGTAGTAGTCTACTTCTACTTCTGAGTCGAAACGAGCTAAAGCTTGGAAAGTTTTAACTGATCCGTCTTCAGATTTAGCAGTTACTGTTAAGATTTCACGTGGTTTCACGTTGTCAGTAATGTTAACAGAGATTTCTTCTTTACCAGTTAAGCCTAATGTATCAGCTGATTCACCTGGCATGAATTGAAGTGGAAGAACACCCATCATTACTAAGTTAGAACGGTGGATACGCTCGTAAGATTGTGCGATAACTGTTTTGATACCAAGTAAATTAGTACCTTTAGCAGCCCAGTCACGAGAAGAACCCATACCGTAGTCGTTACCAGCAAGTACTACTAAGCCAGTACCTTGCTCTTGGTATTTCATACATGCGTCATAGATGTACTCTACTTCACCTGTTGGCCAGTAAGTAGTGAAACCACCTTCTGTACCTGGAGCAACTTGGTTACGGATACGGATGTTTGCAAATGTACCACGCATCATAACTTCGTGGTTACCACGACGAGAACCGTATGAGTTGAAGTCACGAATTGCAACACCGTTTTCGATTAAATATTTACCTGCAGGTGTATCTTTACCGATTGCACCAGCTGGAGAAATATGGTCAGTTGTAATTGAGTCACCGAACTTCGCCATAATGCGTAAGCCTTCTAAGCCTTTGATAGCTTCTGGCTCTTTTGCAAGACCTTGGAAGAATGGTGGGTTTTGGATGTAAGTTGATTTGTCATCAAATGTGTATAGAGACTCAGTTGATGTTTCAATTGCATTCCATTTTTCGTTCGCTGTGAATACAGTTTCGTATTCTTTTTGGAATAATTCACGGTTAACTACAGTACCTAATACTGCGTTAACTTCTTCAGTTGTAGGCCAGATATCAGCGAAGAATACTTCGTTGCCATCTTTGTCTTTACCGAATGAATCTTTTTGTAGGTCAACATCCACAGTACCAGCAAGTGCATAAGCAACAACAAGTGGTGGTGAAGCTAAGTAGTTAGCTTTTACAAGTGGGTGTACACGACCTTCAAAGTTACGGTTACCAGAAAGAACTGAAGTTACGAATAAGTCGTTCTCTTTGATAGCGTCTTCGATTTCAGGAAGTAATGGACCTGAGTTACCGATACATGTTGTACAACCGTAACCTACAGTGTTGAAACCGATTTGGTCAAGGTAAGTTTGTAAACCTGAATCTTCAAGGTAACCAGTTACTACTTTAGAACCTGGTGCTAAAGAAGTTTTTACCCATTTAGGCACAGTTAGACCTTTTTCTACAGCTTTCTTCGCAACTAAGCCCGCAGCGATTAATACGTATGGGTTAGATGTATTTGTACAAGAAGTGATAGCAGCGATTGCTACAGCACCTGTTGGGATTTCTACATCACCTTCAGCGAATTTAGCTACAGAAGTTTTTGCGAATTCATCTTCAGTTAAACCGAAACCTTGTGTACCTTGTGGTGCCACTACTGCTTCTTTGTAACGAGTACGCATTTGAGATAGTGGAATTAAGTCTTGTGGACGTTTTGGACCAGAAAGGTTTGGTTCGATTTCAGCTAAGTTTACTTCTAATACGTCAGTGTAAACTGGCTCTAAAGTTGGATCGAAGAACATGTGGTTAGCTTTTAAGTAAGATTCTACAACCGCGATGTGCTCTTCGTCACGACCAGTTAAACGCATGTAGTTTAATGATTCTTCGTCAATTGCGAAGAAACCACATGTAGCACCATATTCAGGAGCCATGTTAGAGATTGTCGCACGGTCAGCTAGTGGTAATTTAGTTACGCCAGGTCCGAAGAACTCAACGAATTTACCAACTACGCCACGTTGACGTAATACTTGAGTTACTTTTAATGCTAAGTCAGTAGCAGTAGTTCCGTTTGGAAGATCGCCAACTAATTTAACACCGATAACTTCTGGGATTGGGAAGTATGAAGGTTGACCAAGCATACCTGCTTCAGCTTCGATACCACCAACGCCCCATCCAAGAACGCCGATACCGTTGATCATTGTTGTATGTGAGTCAGTACCTACTACTGAATCTGGGAAAGTTTCGAATGTACCGTCAGCATTTTCGTTTACGTGTACAACTGGAGCTAGATACTCTAAGTTTACTTGGTGAACGATACCAGTTGCTGGTGGTACAGCACGGAAGTTATTGTAAGCAGTTTGAGCCCATTTTAAGAAGTTATAACGCTCAGCGTTACGTTCAAATTCTAGGTCCATGTTTGCTGCTAATGCAGATGCATTACCGTATTTGTCAACTTGTACTGAGTGGTCAATTACAAGGTCAACTGGAATAGCAGGGTTGATTTTGCTTGGGTCGCCGCCCATTTCTTTCATAGCAGAACGTAGAGAAGCAAGGTCAACTACTACTGGTACACCAGTGAAGTCTTGTAATACTACGCGTGAAGGTTTGAATGGTACTTCTGCTTCTGGATCTGCACCGTTACCCCATTTTGATAATTCGTTTACGTGCTCTTCTTTGATAACATATGCATCATATTGACGTAAAACTGATTCTAATAATACTTTGATTGAGTAAGGAAGGTTTGAAACTTTTGCAACGCCAGCTTTTTCAATCGCAGCTAAGTCATAGTAATTATAAGTTTTACCATTAACTTCGAATGATGCGCGGCTGTTGTGTAAATTACCTTGTGCCATTTGCGGATCCCCCTAAATTTCTTTTTGAAAAGGCTATATAAATTTTTAAAGCATCTTTTCTCCAATACCCATAATAGCGTATTTATATTCATAAGTAAATTACATTAATATTATCTTTTTCAATAAGTAATCCTTATGACCCTGGTTTGTAGCCTAATGTTTTTAATTTTTTGATGTGCATAATATGAAGGTTTCGCTAAAAAGAAGTTTTTATACCTTTTATATGAAGTGTATTTAACTGGGGCATTTTTTGGGGCACTCGTAGTTTTTTTAATGGTACCCCACCTATAATATTGAATAATTTATAACAATCGTTCGGACAGGTACTTTATATAGTAGAAATCTTACAAAGAAACATATTTTTTATATAGATAAATCATATTAAAAAAATTTAAAAAAGTCACTCATTTTATAAATAAATAATGAGTGACTTTTCATGAACTATTATTTCAATAGATACATTCTTCAGGTTCTTTATCAAAACAAAATCCTTTAAACGATACTGTTCTTAACAATCCAGAATTAGTTTTCTCTAAATACTGGACTTTACAATACAATCTCGGCTCCAGCCAAAGCATATCGCGATCTACTTTTGTTGCAATATGTTTGGCGATTTGACGAAAGGCTCTTTTCTTCTGTTTTAAATCCAAACTCAACATTAGCTAGAGCCTTATATTTTTTGTTTATCATTGTGCCCACTAATAATGAAAAAGGATTTTCGCTGTAACCCAAGATAACTGTATCCATAATTTTGTTATATATACTAAAAATAAGGGCGCATTTAGTGGACTTCTATCAATACCTGTTGAAGTTAATGACGGATCCACCGAATCTGGATATCCACCGAAACCTAGAAATTTTAAATCACTACATGCCTTGGTCAAAAAACATCCAAGCTGCATGTGGAAAATAAAATAGCCGTATATCTGATTAAAAAATCAATGATATACGGCTATTCGTGATGCGTACCGAAAAAGTGCGCCTATTTTTTTATAATTCGGGCTTACACTTTATCAATACCTTTTTATAAAAAAGTGTAATTAAACAACACTATTTCACTGTGGACATGTATTCAAAGAATAGATTAATATCTTGTTTCCACTAATTATTAAAAGGCGATTATAACCTGTATATGCCATAATTGTGCGAATTTTGAAGTTCAAACTTACTTCTGCCTATTTTTTGGGAAACAATGTATAAGACCATGAATTAATAAAGTCAGCAATAAATACAATTCCCCAAATTACACCTATTGCAAACGCAGCATCATTTGGATAAGGTGATCCTTTAGCATTTTCATTTCCTAGCCACGAAAAATCACTTAAGTACATCTTTATTTCTGCCAAACTTTCTGTACCAATTACCCATAGAATAGCTTGAACTGTAATGAACAAAACTAAATGAATATAGGATGATACACGATATTTCTTTGCAATATATTTAGGATTATTATTTTTTTCAATAATCTCATAATCTTTATCAGTCAATAATTCAACGCCACGTAACTTTCCAATTTTTTTACGCATCCAACGATCCAATTTGATAAAATCAAGTATACCAAATGTAAAAGCATAAATGATAAAGATGATAATAACGATTTGAAAAGTTGATATTTCTCCTGTTTGACGATAGACATACAGTCCGAGTAATCCCTCAATTATCAACAAAAACAGAAATAAAAAAATAAACATTAGGCTATATCGAGTTTTTTTAAAAAAATAGCGAAATATACCGAATAAGATCAGGGATCCCAATGACAATACCTCTATAGAGATAAACAATTCCCAATTGTAATCAAGGATAACATCCAAAAAATTTTCACTCCCCTTCAAAAGATTGAATAACGGTAAAGGTTTTTAAAAGAGAAAACCTTTACCTAGAATTATGGTCTATTTCGATTTTCAACTTGATTTATCCAGTTTAAATCTGCTTCTAAATGCAAGAGGGTACCAGTGATTAATAAATACCTATTCTCGTCACCTTGAAGAAGAAATTCCGTTTTAAATTTAGTCAATTCCATGACATCTTTCATTATCATCGCTTTTTGTTGATCAAGCATTTTCTTTTCTTGTTCGAAATCAATCTTACGAGCACAGCTCCATTTAAAATGAAAGTCTTCTTTAGTAGAATGATAGGGTACAGGTTCCAGCAACCAATTTTCCAACTCTTTTTTACCTTCCGTAGTGATTTCATAAAGTTTTCTTTCTTGGTCATCCATTCCTACAGATAAGACAAGGTGATCACGTATTAGACGGTCTAGAGTCGTATAAATTTGACCAGGATTAATTTTTCCTTTAACTCCCAGATGGGATTCTAGCTCTAGTTTTAATTCATACCCGTGATTTTTTTGTAGAAATAGCAGAGTTAATATTCCGTACTTAACCGACATAATTACTTAACCTTCTTTGAGTGATGATATAATATTTATTTTACTAGCTGTAGTACTGGAAATCCAAGAAGCAAGGAGACTTAGAGAAACACCAGCAATCAGTGCCAGAATAATATTCTCTAAAGGTAATTGAAAAGATATCAACCCTCCCAATAGTTCGGATTGGCTAGTTGTATAAAGTAAAACTACACCCGAAATTATACCACCAATAAACCCCGACAATCCAATAAGTAAACCTTCTCCAATGATCATCTTTTTAACTTGCTGTTTCGTAAAACCAAGCGCTCGCATTGTCCCTATCTCGGTGGTGCGTTCCAACGTATTCATTAATAAAGTGTTTGCTGTACCGATACTAGCTAGTCCAATGATTAAAACTAACATGATTAAAATCAACTCATTCATACCGGTTAATGCTGAAGTAGTTGATTTAATTTTATCTTCTACTGTTTCTACTTTTGAGAGATGAGTGCTGAAATCCAACCATAACTCATTACGTAATTGTTCACCAGTATATCCGTCATTTAAAGTTAATAATATGTCGAAATGATTCGCCCAACCAAATTTATTATTTAAATGATTCTCATCCATAAATGCAACATAGCCTGAGTAATTCGATGTTTTCACTACATCAAGGACTTCAAGTTGTTGTTTACCTGAGGGTGTATTAATGTAAATATATTCTCCTATATTTCCACCCCATTCATCAAAAGCTCTTTCGCCGAGGATAACAGAAGGTTCCTTTGCCAGCTCATAATATAAATTGTCTTTATTAGAACTTTCAAATAAGGTGGGGCCTTCTTCATCTACAGCAAAAATGGAAAACTGTCTCTTCTCCCCATCAGTGGTTACCCATGTAATTGGCGTAGCTTCCGTTAAAGGATCAACATTTACAACAGCATCATATGATAGTAACTTTTCTATATCCTGATTAGACCAAGGTGCTTCTGATGAAACTCTCAGGTCTCCTCCATACGTATTCCTGATTTCATTTTCATAACCTTCAGGTGCGGATTCAATAACAGCACTTAGTAATAATATCACTGCAATCCCCACAGCAAGAATAGCAGCAGTATTAGCATTTCGATTTAATTGTTTTGTAAGGGTTTGCGTTGCCAGACTACCAGAGTAGCCGAAGATTAATTTTAAAATAGGTTTAAATATCCTGCTCACACCAAGTAACAATAATGGAAACAACAAAATGATGCTTACTAAAATCGCTAAATAAGAGATGGGATGATTGATAAATACAAAAGCAAGCAAGCCAACACCTAGAACTGCCCTAACTATGTACAGGCTTCTCGATGATTGGGTTTGATTTGCCATTTTTAATGTCAATAACACAGAGGTTTTCCCCGCATTGTAAATAGGAAATAATGAAGATACAACAGGAAATAAAATTCCAACTACTACAGCTATTAATGCAGGTATTTTCCAATTTAATGTGTAAACCATGTCAAATTCAAATACGCTAAGTAAAGTTTGCATGAACATATCCCCAAGCCAAATTCCCATAGGCACCCCAACAGCTGTACCTATTAGCCCCAACAGTAGTACTTCAATAAGAATAAGTCTGGAAACAGAACTTTGTAGATATCCGAAACTTTTCATGATTGCAAATTCCTTTTTTCGCTCCATAACACTTGTATAAATCATATTAAAAACAATGAATCCGCTAATAAACATAGATAACCCAGCAATTAAGTAAAAGAACGTATATAGTCCCCCTATATCGTTACTTTGTCGATCATCCGCGACAACTGGTTGTACATATACATTTGAATTACGAAATTCTTCCTGGAGAGATTGAAAAAGTTTCTCTCCTTCTTCAGTT
This sequence comes from Lysinibacillus sp. NPDC093216, assembly GCF_050280325.1. Taxonomy (NCBI): domain Bacteria; kingdom Bacillati; phylum Bacillota; class Bacilli; order Caryophanales; family Bacillaceae; genus Lysinibacillus; species Lysinibacillus sp. NPDC093216. The sequence continues at coordinate 26,299 of NZ_JBNNVB010000028.1, forward strand.
GTTTGAAATCTTACATAGGAAAGTTTGTCCTCCATACCAGTCCATTCTTGTAGCAATTCAAGTGGAGCCATGATTCGGAAGCTGGTTGATTCAGCACGCTCCCAGTTACTCGGACTTGCAAGCAACTGCGTATATTCAACAATGGCGGAAACCTTAGCTTCTCCCAAATCGGTAAACCTAATTGTATCTCCTACTTTTTTATTTAACAGATTTGCAACAGCTTTTGGTATCACCAAACCTTCATTATCCAAACTCCCTTCGATAACGGGAAGTTTCAGTAAAGAACTGCTTTGATCATTCACGCCTGTAATTCGGACAGATCTTTGATTTAAAGATTGATCACCCTCCAGCTCAAAAAAGGCTTGTTTATCAAGTGCAAGCATGGTTTCCGTCACAATTGGGCTAGTTAAAACTGACGAAACCACATCCTCAGAGTAAGTATGTTCATCGCTTAGAACCCAATAATCCGCATTTGCCACATACATTTCTTCATAATAATCGAAAACATCATTTGTTGTTTTGTCTGCAATAAGCATAGATGTTACAAAAGCTATACCTAAGATTATCCCAAGTAGGGAAATGAAAAACCTTTTTTTATTTTGTGTGATATTACGCCATGAAATTCGCCACATATTTAGCATAATCATCATCCTTTCTAGAAATCACTTGATCAATAACACCATCCTTAAAAAGAATAATTCGATCAGCAAACCCAGCTGCGAAAATATCATGCGTTACCATGATGATTGTTTGATTATTCTCTCGATTGAATCTTGATATTAATCCGAGTATTTCTTCGGCTTTACCTCTATCTAAATTTCCTGTTGGTTCATCGGCTAATAGAACAGAAGGGTTATTAACTAACGCCCTGGCTATAGCAACTCGTTGTTGTTGACCGCCACTCAGCAAATTAGCACGTTTCCGACCAAGTCCTTTCAATCCGACAGAATCAAGTAGTTCTATAATAATTTGGTTCTTCTTTTTAGTTAAACTACCATCTGCATGAAGAGGGAAAGCTATATTTTCTTCTACACTTAACGTTGGGAGTAGCTGGTAATTCTGAAAAATAAAACCGATATACTTTCTACGAAATATCGTTCTTTCTTTTTCCGTCATATTACTTAAATTACTTTGATTTATTACTATATCTCCTTCAGTAGGAACATCAAGACCCCCTAAAAGTTGTAGTAATGTGCTCTTTCCAGAACCACTTGGGCCCATTACAGCCACAAATTCGCCTTCTTCAACGTTCAAATCAAAACCCTTCAAGACTTGTGTTCTTTCTTGCCCCTGTATAAATTCCTTTTTCAAATTTCTAACTTTAATCATGTTTTAATTCCTCCTATCCTTTCGAAATTATTATATACTAAGTATATAATGCATAAAAGTAAAATCGTTTAAATTTCATTATAAATTATGTATTTTTTATAAAAGACCCCCTAAGTATAATGTATACTTAGTATACATTATACATAAATACTGTATAATGATAATAAAGTCGTCACTTTATTCGTAAGCCCGTATTCAAATAACGCATATAAACACGCAGCACCTCCCGGTACTATAAAGGTACTCTGGTAATTCTAGAAATGGTTCCTATACGCGTATGCTACATACTGAGTTTGGTGATCTTCAACTTGCTATCCCTCGAGATCGTAATGGAGAATTTAAACAACAAACCGTAGCGCCCTATCGCCGTTCAAACGATACAATACACTAGAAGCGTTCGTGATTCATATGTTTCAAAAAGGCGTGACAAACGCTGAAATTGCTGATCTCATCGAGCGGATGTATGGTCACCATTACACACCACAAACGATTTCGAACCTCACAAAGGTGATGTCTGAACAAGTTGAGGCGTTTCAAGTTCGTCCCCTTTCTGCACGGTATGCGTGTGTTTATTTAGATGCGACCTATATTGCTTTAAAACGAGAAACAGTCGCAAAAGAGGCTGTTTTTATTGCCGTTGGAATCAGTGAAGATGGCTCAAAAGATGTACTAGGATATACCATTGCACCGACTGAATCAGCGAGCGTATGGAAAGAGGTTCTTCAAGACACTCAAGACCGTGGTGCGGAAGAAATCTTATTATTTGTATCAGATGGTTAAAAGGTATCGCAGATGCCATTCTCTCCATTTATCCAGATGCAAAATACCAAACGTGTTGTGTCCACCTACAACGAAATATTTCTCATAAAGTACGAATTTCTGATCGCCAAAAAATCTGTGACGATTTCAAAAAGGTTTACCGTGCAGATAACTTGGAAAATGCACAGAAAGCGCTCCAAGATTTCATTGAAAAGTGGAAAACACTCTATCCCAAAGTCACAAAACCGTTAGCTGCCAATCCTTATATACTCACGTTCTATAGCTTTCCAAAATCCATTTGGCGTAGTATTTACTCCACCAACTTGATTGAATCATTCAATAAACAAATCAAGAAATATAGCAAGCGTAAGGAGGAATTCCCCAACGAAGAATCGTTAGAACGCGTTCTAGTTTCACAGTTTGAAGAATATAATCAACGGTTCGCCACCAGGTACCATATAGGTTTTGACAAAGCTCGAGCAGAACTTGAAAATCTGTTCAAAACGAAAGAATAAAAGAGCGTCTACAAGAAAAGGAAAAACTTATTTACACAAAATTATTGACGGTACCTAATTTTTCAAAAAGGAGAGTTTATGAATAAGATTATTGTTTTTGTATTAACGATATTTATATTATTCTCAGGATTCGCAACACAAAGTTATGCGTTGTCAGATTCGAAATCTGCGGCAATTCAAGCGTTGCTAGATGATGCCCGTCGTATATCAGGTGTGCCGGGAATGTCAATCTCAATACTTGCTGATGATGAAGTGTTCTACTTTTCTTCAGGGTATGCAGACCGTGAAAAGGGGTTGTCTGCAAGTGAAAATACACTCTATGAGTTAGCCTCGGTCAGTAAAGCTTTTACCGGTATGGGTATTATGCTGTTGGAAGAGCAAGGGCTGCTCTCAATGACTGACCCTGTCCAAAAATATTTACCTTGGTTTACGTTAAAGTATCAAGGGAAACCTGTTGATATGCAAAGCCTTACACTAAATAACTTTCTTCACCATACCAGTGGTCTAACAAATATTAGGCATACTCAAAATATTCCTCAAGGCAATACACCGGATATGTTGCAAAAGACTGTGGAAATGCTCGTGGATGCTGAATTGGCGTTCCCTCCCGGTGAACAGTATAACTATGGAACTGTTAATTATGACGTATTGGGTTTGGTTATTGAGATTGTGTCGCGACAAAGCTATGAAGACTTTATGAGGGAACAGGTATTTCAGCCATTAGGTCTTCACCAGACGTATGTTTATAAAGAAGATGCTCAAGCCACTGGACAGTTAGCGCAGGGCTACCGTTCTTCCTTTTTTATGACAACTCCATTTAAAGCTCCGGATTATGCTGGGAATAAACCCGCAGGCTACATCATTTCTAATACAAAAGATATGGCGCGTTGGATGGGCATACAGATGGGTATCGTGCAAGACATACCCGAAATATTTCACACGGTTATCGAAAAATCACATAAGGGTGATATGTCTGTTTCGGCTGTCAACGATATGTATTATGCGGCAGGTTGGTCGGTAAACGCCGACCAAACGATTATAGAACACACTGGGGGCAATCCAAATTTCAGAACCAAAGTAGCCATACTGCTAAATGAACGAACAGCTGTCTGCTTGCTGAGCAACGGTGCAAATACCAATATAAACCTGGTACTAAAAGTTAAAGATATATTAGACGGCAATCTAACTCAGTCATATGAAATAAGCGGCACACAGCTTTTGGATATCACTTTGTCGTCTATCACAATTATTCTTTGCCTATTGGCCGTTTTGTTATTTCTCTTAGGATTACGCAGAAGGAAAATGAATGAGCGGCAGCCAATGACAAAAAAGAGAATAATCGTAACAATTATTTTCCTGATCGCTACGATTGCCCTGGGTATACTGTGCTGTGCTTTAGATTGGTCAACGATACTTATTTGGCGAACATATAGTGTTCTTACAGCTTTGATTTCGTCAGCATTATTAACAGCCAGCATTACATGGTTTGTATACACTCACCGATAAAATACCTTGCTCCCAAGATAAGCATAATGTTAAGTAATTAAATTTCAATTTATCGGTATGCTTAATTTGAAAAACATAAGACACTTCGGTGTCTTTTTTAATATCATCGACAATTTTCCCAGCCAAACCTAATTACTATTACTTCCACTAACTTGTTCGTTCGGAATAAGGATTTTTAAACAACTATATTATTTTTTAAATGACTTTATTGTAAATTAAACAACTTTATTATTTCTGCACACACTCGTAAAAAGGCACGAACATTGATTTAACAACATTCGTGCCTTTTTGGTGTGTTTCCAAACTTCCATTTGGGAACGTTATTTCAATAAGTTATGTATTAATTATACAGAGATATAGTAGCTAATCTTCTTGCTTTTTATACCAACAAAATAGCATTGCAAGTAAACCTACTCCAAATAAAATATTCCCCAAAAGAAAGCTTGATGAATATGTATACTTTTGAAATTCATAGAAATTAGTATCGGCAGTTCCGCCTACCATTTTAAGGCAGATGTGGATCTACGTCAAGATTGTAGACACACTCAAGTTAATTTTTTGTGTTGCGCAACGTCCATTTTTGGAGTGTTCCACATCCCGAGTAGACCGTCAAGTGAAAAGAGCCTTTGACCGCCTACTCGGGATGTAGAGCGGAAAATGCATGGAGGTTGCGCCCGAAAATGTGGAGGGGTAGATTTCTTAACTGGACCAAGATGGCATTTAGCTATCTTGGTCCAGTTGTTGTTAAAATATTATTCATCAACTTTATCTGCATTTATTTCTTCTGGATTCTCTGTACTTTAAATTATAGTTAGTTCAACGTGATTGCAAATTCCGAGTTCGGCGCGCCAGCAAATACAACCGTTCCGCTTTTCGGCAGTTTTATTTTGTTATTGCCGCTCACAACGGTAAAGTTGACGCATACTCCCTTCTCATCATACACAGCGAACGAACTCTTTGATGGCAACGCCACGGTCATCGTTTTCCCTGCTACCTCTTGCGGGATCGTAAACCATTTCGCATGCCCATTTGCTTGCAGCGTAAATTTGGATGATTGGCTTACATCCAGCGGTTTTACGTTGGATTCACTTACGTATAAAGATCCGGACATCTCCATATATTCATCGCCGCCTTCTGTAAAGAAACGGGCTTCCGACGTATCACGGCCACCCATCACAGGTATTTGGAGCTGATGCATCGCCGTGTTAGGGCCTGTAATTTTTCTGCTTTCCCAATAGCCCTCCATGCCTTCCTTGCTATTAATTTGTTGGGTAGGCATCATTAAATATTGCATAGAACTAAATTTCTCGTTCACAAGATAGAACTTGACGCCTTCCCGCTTTGCCCATGCGGCAGTGGTTTCCTTCGATAGCACATTGTCTTCTAGTTTCTCGGCTACATATTGAGTAATCACTACTTGCCCTAAGCCTGGCATCGATATAAATGTGCTCTCCTTCAAATATGTTCGTCTATTCTTCTCTGTGACGAAATTGAACTTGGAGGTACCTTCCGCATTAATAAAGCTTCCATTCGCAGTATATACATATTTTTCTTCTGGATTAGATGGTAAGATCAATTCTCCATTCCTCGTAATATCTATTTTGAATTGACTGAAACTATTGCCATAAAAACCAGCTTTCTTCGCTACGTCTTGAGGCATCTTGGCCTTGACCGGTTTGTCAAAGGATTTGTTCGGCTTGATATCCTTAATTGTGCCCTTCTCTTTAAGCGCAGTGAGCAGTAATTCAGTCGCCATCAGTTGATTTGTAGTGCTGCTACCGCCGGATGACAACACAGCCACTGCCATCTTCTGTTCAGGAAGTACGACCAGTGAAGCATGTTGCAGTCCAGTATCGCCGCCTTTAGCCAAGCCCTTTATCCCATATTCACTGAATGGATATAGTTTCACACTATCCCAGCCAAGACCATAGTTGACAATATTATCACCATCCCCTGGCCACATTCCTTTTTTATATTCCTCATGCTCCATCGCCTTGACTGCCTTATCAGAGAGAATTCCTTTATCCTGTCCCATAAATATTTGTGAGAATCGTACCATATCTTCTGCTGTGGAAGAGATCCCTCCCGTACCAATTACATTCACCGATTCAGTAGGAAGCTGCCCTTGGAACGTTGGAAAATAAAGTCCAGCTCGCTTATCGTCTTCCCATTTGTCCTGTGGCGTTTTCGTATGATTTAGCTTTAAGGGTTTTGTAAACCGTTGATGTATAAATTCGGTAAAGCTCATACCGCTGACTCTTTCCACCATAATCTCGGCAAGCGTAAAGCCGTCGTTGCAGTATACCGAGAACGCGCCAGGATTCGCCTTCAATTGCTGGCTGGACAATTGCTGCAACAAGTTATCGTGGGCATAGGTATCATTATCATTAAATAAAAATGAATTACTAAGCGTACTACCTTGCAAGCCGGAGGAGTGGTTCAACAGCATACGTGGCGTAATGCTTTTGTAACGCTCGTCTTTCATCTTGAAATCAGGAACATAGTGGACAACAGGAGTATCCAAATCGACTTTTCCTTCGTCGACCAATTTCATCACAGCCGCCGTTGCATACATTTTACTGACTGAACCAATCCCGTATAGGGTATCTTTGGTCAGCGGCTGTTTCCCTTTCATATCGTTCTTGCCTGTCTGACCCGACAAAATTAGTTTACCATTATCAATTAGCGCATACTGCACGCTAGTCGTTTCATAGGATTCCGTGAGTAAAGTAGCCTTCTCTGCCGCAATCTTTTTTAGTTCTTGACTAGCTACTTCTTGGCTAGCTACAACCGTAGCCTGACTGCTAGAAAGCGCCATAGCCCCTGTTGGTAGGCTCATCGTTAACGCTAATGTAGCGGCTAACACCGCAGATAGTTTATTTTTCATAAAAGAATCGCCTCCTTGATTTCTAGATATACACTTCCTAAAACATGCCCCTACAAATAAAATTTTTTTGTCTACTTTAACACCTTGATCCCCCTCTTCACCAAGAAATATTTTCCATAAATAGAATATCAAAGTTTTATTTACTCGTAAATACAGTGATAGACTGATAGCATATCGGGCTTAAGACTTATGGTTGATTATGACTAAGTAAATTAAAAAGACCAGCTCGGCTAAATTAGCTTTGCTGGTCATCTCCTATTATGCAGCTACAACATTTGCAACTTGCGCAAGTTTAGCTGTTTTTATTAGATCCTGCTTTTGCTGCTTCAGCACCAGTAAATGTACCGGTTTTAACTCGCCATAGCTTACCGTCTGGCTCGAAATACGCAACCCAACCAAAACGATGCCCTCTAGCAACCAGAAAAGTACTTCCTGTTCCTGTTCGCTGTCACCAAATATCTTACCTGTTGGATTTTAAACCATAAACAATTCATCTTTGATTTTGTTAATGCGAACCTATAAAAGGACATAAACCAATTCTTAGCTGTAGTGTGAGACGACACTACAGCTTTTTTATTGTATAGGTAACCTCAATTTGCACAAATTAATGTTGAGTGTATCGCACGCACTTATTAGGTTGTGGCGTTGGTTGACCGCCACATCCTCCCTCATTTGTTACTAGGGGTCACTTTCAACTCAGTGACCCTTTTATAGTTTCTTTCCTCAAAGTGTGTAGTAAATATTTGAATGACAAACGTAAAGATATCAATTTTAGTTAGTGTATAATTTTAATAGTTCATGTATTGCTAAACTATTATTATCGTCCAAATTTATAAAATATGGTAATTGCCACTTTTGTGTTGCTATCGCTTGTTTGCTAGTGGGAGTATCCCATTTAGGATATACTCTGATTGCCATTTTCCCCTTTGTATTAGAGGTTCTAAGGATGTTTTGTTGTAAAAGAATCTCTTTTGGAAAAACGAACTGGCCAAATTCACCATTATCATTAAAAGTATTTATTACCAATAAATCAGTGGCATTATCAAATGAGAATGCCTGGTTTTTATTAGTTTCATTCTTTTCCCAAAAGGAAACAAACTGCCCTATCTTAGTAGGTGTTATTTTTGCGACTCTAAATCTAACCGATTTAGAATTTAACTGAAATATCCCAGCTCCATAATCTGAATTTTGAGTTTCTTCTCGGATGTTTTTTATAGTTAAATTATTAGGTTCATAAAGTAATTCATTTACATATGCTAACGTCTTATTAAATTTGTTCATAGTTTTACTCCTTATCTTATTCTAAGATATACCATTATATCATCTGCGGAATTGTCACCGTAATTGTTCATTAATAAGCTCTATTATAAATCGACCAACATAGTAAAATGCGATGCTTTTATTCAAGCACCGCACTCATGAATTGATTAAAAAATTATTTTGCTTCCATTACTGCAAAGTAATTGTTTTCATTATCCGCAAAGTTAAACACCCTACCTGAAGGCATATTTACAATTTCTCCGACAATAACGTTTTTGTTTAATAAGTCGTTATATAATTTATCGATATCTTCCGAGAAGAACATTAAAGAAGGTGTACCAAGATTCATTTCAGGTTGCATTTTAGCGATTAATTCCTTATTGTGGAGAATAATTCTTGTCGCTGCTTCTTTAGTTGGAGCAATTTCAATCCATTTCATTCCTTGGCCGTTATCTTCCTCTGAAATTACACTAAATCCTACTTTTTCTGTCCAAAACTCTTTTGCTTCATTTTGGTTATTAACATACAACATGATTTGACCGACTTTATTAATCATTGCTTTTTACACTCCCATAAAATGTCTGATTTTCTTACCTAAAAAACTTTTCTATTACTACAGCGACTGCACATGCTCATTCAAACGGTCCCAAGTTTCTGTGATGCCCTGTAGCATGCCCATATCCATAACAGTCTTAAGAGCCTCTTCAGATACATATTCAGCACGGTTTATCAGCTTAGTCTTTCCTCCCAAATCAACGAATTCCAATGTAATCTCGGTCGACGGCATGGAGTCATCCGAATTACCTTCAGCATCCGAAAAATAATCTATATAGCTGATTCTCTCAGGCTCAATTATCTCCTTATAAACCCCTTTTCCCCACGCTTCCATTCCAAAAAAGTCACCTAAATTTTCATCGACGCACTTCATACAGTAGTGCCAAACGCCTCCCGGACGGAAATCAACTGTGCACACTGGAATTTCCCATCCTCTCGGTCCCCACCAACGTTTCAGATGTTCTGGCTCTTTAAACATCTCGAATAATAAATCTCGTGGGGCATCGAAAACGCGCTCCAGTATAAGTACACGATCGTTTTCTACTCTTGATACCATTGAATTGTTTGACATTGTAATTCCTCCTTGATGATGAAATGGTTTTATGATTTTTCTTTTTTCTGCAATTCCTTCAAATATTCATCTAAATTATCGAATCTTTCTTGCATTACACTCTGGAAGGACTGTACCCAAGAATCCAGCGCTTGGAATGGCTCGGGCCGTAGCTTGTAGATTCGACGGTTAGCTTCAGCCTGCACTTCCACGATCCCGTTGTCGCTAAGTACTTTTAAATGCTTTGAAGTTTGAGGCTGCCTCAATCCCAGTTGGTCGGCAATCTCACCCACAGTTAGAGGACCCTGGCGCAGGAGTTCGACGATATTCAAACGATTTGGTTCAGACAAAGCGCTCAACATCGTTATGTTTACTCCTGGAACTTTCCCTGACATGTCACTCACCTCGTAAAATGATGGTCGCCGGTAAATTATCATCTACCTCAGCACAGGTTTTATGATCCTGTTAGTCACAAATATAACTCAATCGGAATATTCCCGTCAAGGAATATTGAAATGTATCTTTATCATTTGAACTAAAGTATTGTTTCTCACTCTAAGTTGTACTTAAAAGCTTCATACGCTTGTCTATTTCTAACATTACTATATACGAAGTAAAAAAATTGATGACTTATGTTCTACGCTTTTGAAAAACTGCAGTACCATTTTCTTTAAGCATTTTAAAAACTGTTTTCCAAACACTATAATTAAGCTTTGGAAAAGATATGTATAGAAACGTTATCCCTTATTTTCCCCCACCTATGAATTATTATGACATCCTCATTTTCAAATAATTCTGAGCTGTAGCTTATAGCTTAATATTACGATCAGCCGTGATTTTCAACTACTTCTTATAATTTCATTCAAATAAAGAGATGAATGCTATAATCCATATACCTATCACAAGTATTAAAAACCACCAGCCCGTAAACTTTACGAACTTTTTTAAAAATGGTTTCTCAGTAATTTTATCTGAAAAGGAACTCATTTTTAAGAAATCTTCAGGAAACTTCAACAACATGTAAGAAAAACTGCCGAAAATTAAAGTAACCAATATTGCCATAATAAACATTGTACCTACTCCTAAACTTTAAGTTTTTACGTCACTTAATAATTATATTATTTAGCAACTAGATTGCACATTAGAAAATTCAAGAGCTAGTCTACAATTACGTTCTAGAATCGACATATACAGATGATACATTGTTCAGTAAAATTAATATCCTTCTTACAGTATCTCTCCACGTTTTTGGCATCTTCGTAAAAATCGTATACATTGCCGCAATTTACACAAAACAATTCAAGAATCAACATAAGAAACTCCAATAAAGTTCGTATGAATCTGACATTAGGAGCAAATGCTGTAGGTATGTTCTAAAGTCTAAAACAGCAACTTCTCTTACTGCTTCAAATAAATACACAATGGCAGCATTAGCTCAGAACATCACAAAGAAAAAAACTCCATCACCTTCTATAGGAGGAAAAAAATGAATATAAAATTACGGCTTAAAATAATGATTTTTCTACAGTTTTTTATTTGGGGATCTTGGCTTGTTACATTTGGCTCTTATATGATCAATACGTTGAATTTTACTGGCGCGCAAGTTGGAATCGTGTATAGTTCTAACGGTCTTGCAGCCATTATTATGCCAAGTTTAATCGGTATTATTGCAGATCGGTGGGTAAAAGCAAATGTGTTATACGGAATATTACATTTCCTCGGTGCCATTACCTTATTTACCGCTGCTGAAATTTCAGATCCTACAATGATGTTTTGGGTAATGCTCTTTAACTCAATCTTTTATATGCCAACACTTGCATTATCGAATACAATTTCTTATTATTACTTGGAAAATAAAGGATTTGATGTTGTAAAGGACTTCCCACCTATTCGTGTCTATGGGACAATTGGTTTTATTCTTGCGATGTGGATTATTAGTCTTGCCAAAATTGAATTAAGTAATATTCAGCTATTTATAGCTAGCGGCTCTTCGTTGCTACTTGCACTATATACAATTTCTCTTCCTGCCTGCCCACCTTCTAATGCAATTAAGGACAAGTCGCTGGTAAGCCTTTTGGGACTAGACGCTTTTGTTCTTTTTAAAGATAAAAAAATGGCGTTGTTTTTAATTTTTGCAATGCTATTAGGTGTTGCGCTTCAAATTACTAATACATTTGGTGATCCATTTTTACACGACTTTGCCTTGAACCCTGATTATAAAAATAGCTTTGCGGTAAAATATCCAGCTATTTTATTATCAGTGTCACAAATTTCAGAGGTATTCTTTATTCTGACCATTCCATTTTTCTTAGGTAAGTATGGCATTAAAAAAGTAATACTGATCAGTATGGTGGGATGGACATTACGTTTTGTTTTCTTTGGGTATGGGAGCCCTGTTGGCGGAGGATTTTTCCTATTATTATTATCAATGATTGTTTACGGCTGCGCCTTTGATTTCTTTAATATTTCGGGAGCCATTTTTATGGAAAAAGAAGTCGACCACCGCATTCGTGGTAGTGCTCAAGGATTATTTAGTACAATGGTCAATGGCATAGGCGCCTATTTAGGAGCTGTTATTAGTGGAAAAGTAGTTGATTATTTTACAGTTGATGGAGTCAGGAATTGGCAATATATTTGGTTGTTCTTTGGAGCGTATACCCTCGTTTTGGCAATCATTTTTGCAATAATTTTTAAATATAATCATGACAGCAGTGCAATGAAAAACACTGTGAAACAGTGATTTAAAAGGAAATTCAGAAAGAGCCTTACCTTTGGTGATGGCTCTTTTACTGTACTTTTAAAGTTTGTCCTCATGAATGGTTAGGTTAGATGGATTGACGTTTTCTCCACTCTTCAAGAGACATCTCATTAAAACTCTCAACATCATCTAGTCTCAGCGGTGTAATTAATTCTAATGAATTATCATCTGGATCTGAAAAGTAAATTGCAGCATGTGCATGTGGAATATTTGACAGTACTAAAGGTTGATGTTCGGAAGCAAGGCCAAATTCAGTTCGAACTTCAATGCCAATTGAAGACAACCACTCTTTTACATGATCAAGATCTTCTTCTTCAATTTTAAACGCCAAATGTCGGATCGATGGATGGTAGTTTACATGAACACTATCATTTTCCCATAAACCTAACCAGCTTTCTCCTTTAACGATCCAAAAGAAAGCAACTTTTCCTTTTTTATAGGCTAGTTCCAACCCTAATTTTTTATAAAATACAATTGAGTTTTCTAAATTACTAACTAGTAAATGTGCTTCGTATAAACCTTTTATCATGTCAATATTCTCCTATTTCATCACTATTTATGAAATAGTATATTAAAGCACAAACCATTTACATCAACCTTTTGTCTGAAACATTAATAATTTCCATTAATTTAATTTCATCCTAGCTCCTTCTCAAAATCGGTATAGCAATTTACTAGATTGTTTCTTAGTAACCAAATTAAATACCAGCTGTAGATGTATCAATTGCGACAACAACTATAGCTTTTGCCCTTTGAAAATTATCACCGGTCCATCAATTAGCACACACTAGTGTAACTTTTTCTCCATTCATATTTCCCTCTAATAAATGAATAGACACTCAGTATGTTTTTCTATTATCATAAAGTACAACTACTACTTTTTGTAGATAAAAAATGAATATCAGAGAAATTTTAGCGCATTTCAGAAACCAAGGGGGTTTATTTTAATGGGGAGAATCCAACAACTTGCACCAAATTTTTATTGTATTGATACACATGATTTAAATCGTGAACAGCGTACAAGCTCTTATTTGCTTATCGATGAAAAAATTACATTAATCGAGACTTCTGCTAGTCCTTCTATGTCATATATAATAGAAGGTTTAGATGAATTACATATTGATCTAGAGGATATTCAATATGTAATTGTTACACATATCCATTTAGACCATGCTGGCGGTGCAGGCTTGTTTTTACAAAGCTGTCCAAATGCCAAATTCGTTGTACATCCACGAGGTGTATCTCATATGGTGGATCCTAGTCGTCTAATTGCCAGTGCAAAGAGTGTTTACGGGGCGGAGTTCGATCGTCTTTTTGATCCGATTGTCCCTATCGATGCTGACCGCATTATAGAGATTGGACATGAGGAAGTACTATCTTTAGGTCAACATCAGCTAACGTTTTATCATACAGAAGGTCATGCAAAGCATCATGTTTCAATGCTTTATTCTGCTACGAATGGATTGTTTGTTGGAGATACAACTGGTGTACGTTATCCAGAAATGGAGAGCGAATCAATTGATTTAATTATTCCCTCCACTTCACCGAATCAGTATGACCCAGATACAATGGAGCAATCTATCCAACTTTATGAAAAGTTAAATGCTACAGAATTGTATTTCGGCCATTTCGGTGCTTATAAAAATCCAACTGAAGCTTACAGACAAGTACGCTACTGGACACCATTATTTCTAGCTGAAGGGAAAAAAGCGTTATTGGTATCTAGTGATTTTAAAGAACAAGTACAATTTTTAGATACCCGCTTAAAGGCTCTTTTGTACAACTATTTACAGGAAAATGGCATCGCAGAAAATCATCCGGTTTATCAAACAATCCCATTCGATACTATTGTTTCGTCAATGGGGATTCTGGATTACTTAGAGAAAAAGAATTCCCAAAATTAAAGCAAACTTAACTGGAGAGGAGTAATCCTCTCTGTTTCTTTTATGTTCTTTTTTCTTCAACTGTTACGATATGTTTGATTTCAGCAGGCAAGCAAGCGAGTTCTGATTTAAAGAACTCTGGGAATAGAAAGGCATCCTGAAGATTCGAAATAGGTAACCATTCTAACCTTTCTTCAATGCCATCACTGGTGTAGCTTTCACACTCTACTTCGACTTCATTTGATTTCATTAAATAAAAGAATGCTATTTCATGAAATTGGGTTTCTCCATATGTACCACTTTGAACAGGAAAAAAATTTTCATGAATATACACTAAACGATCAACTTCAAAATGCACTTTGGTTTCTTCAAAGCATTCGCGGATAATGGCTTCTTCTAACGTTTCCTGTAATTTCACTCTTCCCCCAACGGAGTAGTAATAAGAGTCGCGATTATTTTTAACCATCAGCACTTTATCATCTCGGAGAATGATTGCACCCACCCTCATATTGAACACACCATCTTTAGTTGGGAATGTGATATCATGTTTTTCTTTATCCATCAGAATCTCCTACCTTTCAAAAGTTAAATCTATCACGTTATATAGCTACCTTTTTTCGATATTGCATACATGAACAGACTCCAAACGAAATGGTCAATATAGAATTGCTGGAGGCTTACAGTCATAACCGTATTTATTTGCAGTCACCATAAGAACAAGACTAAATTGATTTGTTGCGAAGTGAAATGTTAAATCGAATGAAAGAAAGAGCAAAGGCTATAGGAATTCTATTAATCTAATAACGAGAAAAACCGCACAAGTTTTGGTGGCAAGACGTTTCTGTCGTATCATTCAAAGTTAATTCCTTCTACACAAGGTAGAGTATTAAACAAGTTAAAGCGTTTCCTCCTAGACATGATATCCATACTGTACAAGTAACAAGATTTGACCATTATCGGTACTTAAATCAGGAACGTCGGTATAATAGCACTAGCATCGGAACTAAACTGGCCAATACTAAAATAAAAACTAACGAAAACAACATAAAAATAATAATTTTATTGACATATATATTAAACGTCATAATCATCCTGTCAATACATATTTTGTAATATGCAGGAATTAAGAGGTGATAAAATGATATTAAAAAACAAATATATTAGGTTTTTTATCTTTTCGCATATAGCAATTATAGCAATTGCTATATACAATATTTCATTTCTTAATAGAATCTTGGTGGATATTTTAGTAGCTTTTCTATTTTCCATAATTTCTGATTTTGCTTTTCAAAATAAAAAATTTCGAGACTATTCATTATTACAGAAAATTTCCCTCTTTGTAATGGCTGTGGGAATATTTATAACAGTTTTCATATCTGTTTCTATTTAAACTTGATTTGCTTACCACGAGATATAAAGATTCAAAACTAGAGCAAGCTGCCCTCTCTCCCTGATAAATAAGCATAGATTACTTCAATTAAAAACTTTGTATTATAGGGCCAGACGAATACGTATACAGATGTAGCCACTTTTAAATCTTAAAGGAATTGTTTTAATCAAAATCGAATATAGAAAATATAGGAAACTAAATAAAATAAGAGGTGAGATAAATGAACGATACGTTTTATAGTAAACACTTTCAGCTAGACCGAATTGGTAAAGGTATATATGCAGCAATAGCTAAAGATGGTGGTGGAGCTGTAGGAAATGCCGGTTTTGTGGATCTAGGCGATAAAATTATTATTTTTGATACATTTAACACTCAACAAGCATCTGAAGACTTAAAGTTCGTTGCTGAAAAAATAACAAACCGACCTGTTACATGGATTATTAACAGCCATTGGCATGGCGATCATATTCGAGGCAACCAAACATTTAAAGATTCAATTATTATTTCAAGTCAAATTACATACTCAAAAATAAGAGATGTCCATCCCTCAAGATTCATTAAACAGAAAAATGATATTCAAGGTTTAAAAGGCTATATTCTATCCTTAAAAGACCAACTAAATCAAACTAATGATCCCCAAATACAATACCAAATAAATTCTCTAAATGAATTAAAAGATTCTTTACCAACTTTGGAATTAGTTTTACCGAACCAAACATTTAAAAATGAAATAACCTTTCAGGGAACACAACGTTGTGCAAAGCTTTTCACGTTAGGAGGAGGCCATTCATTTTGTGATGCAATGCTTTATATTCCTGATGAGAAAGTAATATTTATGGGTGATTTATTATTTGTGAATTGTCACCCAACGTTTTTTGAAGAGTCTGATCCTGTGAAATGGAGCAATATTTTAATAAAAGTTGGGCGACTAGAAATTGACGTGGCAGTACCCGGACACGGTCAAATAGGTACAAAAGAAGATATCTCAAAAATAATCAATTATATTTCTGAATTAACTACTATTGCAGAAAAGAGCAAGCAAAATGAGGATAAAGAAATTCCTGAAATCTATAAAGATTGGCGTTCACCTGAGATTTACCAGCAAAATATAGAACAATTAAGAGCATTGTCAACCAATTAAAGAGAGGGCGTAGTAATTTGGCCCTCTCTTACAGTCTTATATATGATCCAAGACAGATTGAAAATCCTGCTCCTCCCTATCAATAAAGGATTACTGATAAAACAAATTTAACCATTTACTCGAATTGTTGATTTTGCGGAATTTGTGCATTAGGACATCGTTTTTTTAACTCTAAAATAAACTTCATTTTATCTTTTGGTAAAATTTTTATACTACCATGAGCTGCTGTTTCGTAAAATATTTCCAGTCCCTTATCAGATGATGAAATTTGATAACCAGTATACTTATCTGTCGTTGGAGAAACCCTTGTTATACTTTGATACGGAATCTTACTTTTGAATGGACCACCTTTAACTAAGAGATACTTTTCACAGAAAACAAACTTGATAGAATTTGCGTACCACCAAATAAAAACTAGTGAAACAATAAAGGCCGTTGACATAATAATAACCGTTAATAAAGATGTGATGATTGGAAGAAGTGATATAGCGCCAAATATCCAAATCAATAAAAAAATCATTATTGCTAAATTAATATTTGTTTTTGCATGATAAACCATAAGAGTTATCCCACCATTCTTATTAATTTTCTCTAAAATTCACTTACTATTATTAAATCAATAGGCAGTGGTTTCGCAAGTATAAGAACATTCTTTTAAGTGCTTTTTAATAATGGTGTTTTGATAAAAATCGAACTTTAATAATAACTTTTAGCCGATTTTGAAATAGAAAGCAAACGTCCAAGCCGTAATCGCCGACCCTAGAATAAGGGCGTGAAGAATCATATGCTCCAGGTTGGGACGCGGATTATTTTTTATACGAGGGAGTATGGTAATGGTGTTCGAAAAAATCCTTTCGTATACTTGCTGCCATGTCTCGTTATTCGGCATTTTATAAACCATCACACCTGTCAAATAAGGAATCCACCAGCTAAAAATTGCCCCAATCAAAACAAGGGTCCATACAAATCCACTAATGCCGATCCATACGGACTCGCGGGTTAAAGAAAGCAAGATAGGGATCATCATAATTATGCCGTTCACCAACGCCTCATTGCGGCGCTCTTTGGCTGAGTAATGACGTACTCCGTTAAAAGGATAAAAATCAATCCATGTTGTAAGTTGATGATAAAGCAACGTTGCAACTTGCAATAGCAATAAATAAAAAAACATGATTGTTCCTCCTGTCATTGTTACTCATACTTTTGTTCGAATCCATTGATCAATGCAGTGAGACCTACTTCGAACCATTGATTATAGTATTCCGCTGGCGCTGTGGGACGATCAGGCCAATTACCTACCTCCGCAAGTGCATGACCAATAACAAAGACGGCGATCGACTGGATGATGAAAAGAACTTCTTCCGGACTTGCCTTTGTCTTTTCCATTACAGCAATTAATGGGACAGCCAATTTAGCGCCCATCTTTTCAGAAACGGAGTGAATGGCCACTAATGGAACCACCCCCGGATGCGCTTTCAATATGTTTCTGAAATTAGTTGCAAAAGCATGGAACGTCTGCGTCCATGGCAGCACAGTTGCTTCGTCAACAACAGCTTTTATACTCACAGCATCGATAACCTGTTGTATAAGTGCTTCTTTATTTGGTACATGATGATAAAGGGATGCCGCTTCTACATAAATCCCATTTTCTCCCTTTTCAAACTTAGATAGCAAGTCATTGCTCTTTTAACCTCTCTAAAGCTGATTGAAAATCCTGGCTCTTCCCTACCTGACGGAAATCTTTAAAAGGGTTGCTCACAATTTTCATTCGCTCCAGTACAGCGGGAATAGTAAAGAGATCTGGTGTTAAATGCTCATTGACCTCTTCCCAATGTAATGGCGTTGCCACTAAGCCCTTTTCGTTGCCACGAGTTGAATATGGAGCAATAATCGTCTTGCCTTCTGCATGCTGCACATAATCTAAATATAATTTTTGATGTCTATTCTTCTTTAAACGCTCGATCGTATACAATTCCGGTTTTTGCTCACATAAAAAACGACAGACAAATTCAGTAAATACTCGCACCTCTTCATAAGTAAAGGCATTTTCAGGTAACGGTATATATAGCTGTATTCCCTTACCACCCGACGTTTTAACAAAAGATTGCAGCTTAAAATAATCGATAATTCCCTTTAAATCCATGGCTCCAGTAACAGCAAGTGAAAATTGCTCAACGGAAGGAGGATCTAGATCGAAAACAATCTCAGTCGGACGCTCTGATTGTAACGTTTGGAATGGAGTATGCAGCTCTAGTGCAAGCTGATTGCCTAGCCACAATAATGCTTCAAGATTGTTACATACTAGGTAATGAATATCGTCCATCCATCCTGTTGCAACAAATTCAGGTATTTTCTCAGGACTACTTTTTTGATAAAAGCTTTCACCCGGGACTCCATGAGGAAATCGAATTAGCGTTAGTGGTCGATCTCGTAAAAAAGGTAGCAAATACGGAGAAATCATTTGCAAATAGTGCAAATAACCATCCTTCGTAATACCGATTTCAGGCCAAACAGGCTTATCAGGATGCGTAATCTGAACAATATCTGGAATAGGAAAAAGTTGACGTTGCATATGCTGCCAATGACAATCCTCTGGCAACATCTCCAGTCGAAATGCATGGAAACGCGGTTCTCGACATTTACTCCCATCAAAATCAATACAGGCAATATCAAGACAAATGGATGGCTCCAGCTCCCATGTTTCATTATTCCTCTGTCCATTTGTTTGAAAAAAAGCAATGAGCGTTTTCCGTTCTTCCTCTGACATTCCATGTTTAAATATAACTACTTCAACTAGCTCTCCCTGTTGATAAATACTACCATGAAAATAACCATTACCATGATCATATTTCGTCACTATTACCGTAACATATCTCCAATTTTTTATTTTTAACCAATGTGTCGAGCGTGTATCTCCTATCCATTTACTCGTTATCTTCTTTGCAACCATTCCCTCTCCATTGTAAACTTTTATAGCCTGCCAAAGAGGCTCACTATGCTCCACACAGTTAATCACTTGCAAAGGACATTGATCCTCATAATTGACAGTCGCCAGGAGCTTTAAAGTTGTAAAAAGCTTAGAAAGTTGCTGTTTGCGTGTTTTTAAATATTTATTTGTCAGCGACTCCCCTTTATAGCTCAGTAAATCAAACGCAATATAATGACAAGGAAAATCTTTTGCATGAGTAGCAATAACTTCTTTGTTTTGCATCCGCCCTCTTTTTTGAACAAGTGAAAAATCACTTTTAAAGTTATTCGTTAAACAAACTAATTCACCATCCAACGTTAATGGTAAAAACTTTTTAATTTTATTAAATATGCTGTTACAAAAATCAAGTATCTCCGGAAACAGGTGAGTTAAGTTATTGCCATTTCTGCTTATTAACAATGGCTGTTCGTCCCAAACTAACATACATCTAAATCCATCATATTTTGTTTCGTACAACCACTCCTCACCTATAGGCGTCTCGAGCACTTCTGTTAATAGCATTGGTTTCATTTAAATACCTACTTTGCTTTTTACCTTAAGTTTTTGACGATTTCACTTTAAGATACATAAAAATAAGCAAAATATATCATAGTAAGAAAAACGAGGTGATACAAATGCATACAGTTTGGAAAGGCAGTATCTCATTTGGTCTAGTCAATATACCAGTAAAACTTCATGCCGCAACAGAAAATAAAGACATTAAATTGCGCCAGCTCCATAAAGAATGTCATACACCTATTAGCTATAAAAAAGTTTGTGAAGGCTGTAACCAAGAAGTAAAAGATGAGGACATTGTGAAGGCTTATGAATATGCAAAAAATAAGTTTGTCGTATTAGATCCAGAAGAATTAGAGAACTTGCGGAAGGAAAATGAAGATAAGGCCGTTGAAATCATTGATTTTGTAAAATTAACTGAAATCGATCCTATTTATTTTGAACGTACTTATTTTTTATCCCCTGATTCGACTGGCGGAAAGGCTTATGCCCTATTACGTCAAACATTAGAACAATCCGGAAAAATAGGTGTGGCAAAAATTATTATCCGTTCAAAAGAACAATTAGCAATTGTCCGTGTTTATCAAAATGCATTAGTAATGGAAACGATTCATTACCCCGATGAAGTAAGGAGTGTTGCTGATGTTCCAAGTATTCCAAGTGAACAAAACATTGTTCCAAAAGAGCTAGAAACCGCACTCATGCTAGTTGATCAATTAACAACAGAATTTAATCCAGAAAAATATACTGATGACTATCGCAATGCTTTAATGGAGCTTATAGAGGAGAAAAAAGTTACAAATACAATCTCGACTAGCGATAAACGTCCAGTACCTGATAACGTTACGGACTTAATGACAGCACTTCAAGCTTCCTTAGAAAAAACGAAGAAGCCAACAACAAGAAAACGGGCAACGAAAACGAAGAAAAATGCTTAAAAAGTACACGTAAGAAGCGTATCCATTATTTTTTGGATATGCTTTTTTTAAGAATCTCACTTTTATTTGTTACTACCAATAGCTTGTCACAATACATTCCATATATGTGATAAAAATTTGGTTTGCCTATCTCCTCAAAATGACGATTCCATTTAAACATTTTTATAAAAATTGATAAGGTCGGTTTGTAGTTGGACTTTTCCAAACCGAGTTTTTGTAACGTAAATCTCTTTATTATTCGATGGATTCTGATTAAATAATTCGTATCTAAGAAAATAATTAAGTCAGCATTCGAAAAGCTTTGCGCTACCCAGTCCTCATTATGAACGCCCTCAATAATCCACGCTTCCGTAAGAATAATATTATTCAAATAATCAACTTTTTGTTGCTCGGTTCTTCTAATATCACCAGAATTTTGTCTTTTCCAAACAACATTATCTAATTCATAATAAGGAATATTTAATGTCGTAGATAACTCTTTCGCTAAAGTAGTTTTTCCACTCCCAACAGAGCCAATGATATGTATTTTGCGCGGAAATTTCTTGTTCAAATTAACCCACCTTTCCTTTATAGCTTGTTAATTTTGTGGCTCATCACCATAACGTGGGGTTAATTTCCGTTCCGGTTGGGCGCTTTCCTAGGGGCGTCCGATGAGCAGCCTGGGCCAGCAGATGTTTTTTGTCCGAAAGCGTAGTGCTAACATAGCGGCAGCAACGTGTTTTGTCTATGCGAAAGCGAAGCGACAACAAAAGGGTTTTATCTGCGCGAAAGCGAAGGCAGTGGCAACAACATGATGTTGGTTACGAAGTCGTTATCACTGTTGTTTTGCACTGAGCCTTCGTTCCCCTACTTGCCCTCATCTGTGACGCTAATCCCTATGGGGTCGCCCTACCTCTACCTCAATCAACCTATTACAGTAAATTGGCAATTGATTGGATAGATCCTAATGGAGATGTTATCAATCTTTCTTTAGGAAGTCGAGAAGACAATCAAAATTGCTCAGTGCTATATAAAGAGCTCATTCTAAAAATTAATTTATTATTGTAGCTGCGATTACACATTTATTGGTTAAAATGTATATAATGATGTAAAGATATCTTTACTTTCAGACGCAGGGGAAGGATGATTTTAATTTTAGAAGCTTGGAATCATTTTACTTTAGGAGTTAATAAAGATGGTTAAAAATAATATCAAATTATTTAGAACTGAAGCTGGATTAACACAAGAACAATTTGCTAAGAAACTAAGAATAACGAGACAAACAGTTATTGCTATAGAAAATCACCATTACAATCCTAGTTTAGAGTTGGCTCTTAAAATTTCCGAATTTTTCAATACGAATGTAGAGAGTATTTTCATTTTGGAGGAGGATGAGTCTAGTGCAAACTAACAGAAAAAAACCGATAAGTATTTGGTTGAGCGTTGCGACTCTAGTTGTAATTAATTTGTTTGTTGCTCTATTTGAACACCCATACTCATACGGGAATATACCAATGAGTATAATCATGCTTTTTGGAGTTATCCGATATAATATGAAAATAAAACAAATGGACACAGAGAACGAGATAATTGAAGACGAACGCACAATTCAAAATAGGAATAGGTACAATCAAATTTTACTTTTCTGGTCGATCATCATTGTATTAGCTGTTCTAGCTATACTACTTCTAAATGGTATTAAATCTGTTTCAATAGAGCACATTATTTTAGCTTTTTGTATTATATTGCTCGGAGGTTTTACATTCAACAGTTACCTTTCAAAGAAAAAATAGGCGCTCAGAAAACGGGCACTTATTTTTAAATTTGAATGGAGCACAAATTTTAGAAGCACCGAGATTACAAGTAGTTTTTTACATTTTTCTGATTTCCTACTTCAACTATCCTGCTTCGTTAGTTGGAGAGGAAAAAGTTGGAATCACTGTGAAATCCCAGCCTGAAGTAAAACCCCCTGTTAGTTTGCAACTCGCTTTACGTATCCTAATTTTTTAATTGTTTGGTATTTATAAAAAATGCTGTTCCTATTATAAATATACCTAAACAAACGAACATAGCAATCCCTGAATATTCATCATCAAATATTGTTGTGTTAACCAAAATAACTAACATCATTAGTACAAAAGATACATATAAGCCTTTAATGTATTTCATAAGTTATACCTCCTTTTAAAACCTTAATAGCAGTCTTATTCTTTTACTATTCAAATTATTGGCGATATTTCATTTTAATTTTAACACTAATTTCCTTTATTTGATATTTAAATACAAAAGTGCCCACGCTTGTTCAACTAAACTGCACCGTTAGCCATCCATGTAGCGCCCAAAACCAGTGCGCACCACAGAAGATTAAAATGTACTCAGTACAGTTATAGAATACTACGGCTGGGAGAAGAAGGTCGATAAACTATCGTACCTGCGATGAACTTCGATTGAAATTGCTTTATCAGCTTCTAAAGGGACCTTTATCACTGCAAGAGATGAGTGTACAGTTTAATACTTCTAAAACAACACTGCATCACAACTTTCTATATTAAAAGCTTTTCTTCACATAATTAAACAATTTAAATATACGCAAATTACCAGTCAAAGTGATACGGAACGGGAATCAACACCACATTTATTATGAGAAACTAATTTGTGTGAATATTGGATTTATTATACAATATTTCTTAAATAAAGATAAAGGTGAAGGAGTTAGAGGTATGTATCAAAATGAGTTTAGTGGAAATTTAGAGAAATATAAAAACCCTATTGAATATGATGTACTTCATGAAAATTATAACGTGGATTTATATTTTATTGAAAATCATCTCAAGAAGAATAGCGGTACGATAATTGAATTAGCCTGTGGCACAGGTCGCTTAGCTATTCCGCTAGCCAAGCAAGGATTCAATGTTTATGCAGTAGATATCCATGAAGGGATGCTTCAATTGGCAATTGAAAAAGCGAAAAAGCACAATGTCCATGTGCATTTTACAGTGCAAGACTGCACGCAACTTCAATTATCGATCACATCAAATTTTATCTATATGACAGGTAATTCATTTCAACATTTTCTAAGTAACGAAAGTCAAAATGCTTTATTCCATTCCGTTAAAAAGCACTTAAATCCAGGTGGAGAATTTGTATTTGATACGAGAAACGCTCTTCTAAGCGAACTGTCTATCATGGATGAATACGAAGAAAGTTCAGTCAACAGTAAAGGTGAAAGACTAACTATTCAGCATCGTGACGAATATGACCCTATCACACAAATCTTAACTTGCCGTTCTATAAATAAACTAGAACACTCTATTTTCGAAGATTCAATTCGACTTCGCTATACATATCCAATGGAAATGAAGAGGCTATTAGAACAAAATGGGTTTGAAATGTTGCACATATATGGTTCGTGGAACAAAAGTGACTTTACAAAAAATAGTCCATCTATGATTGTACACGCACGGTTACAAAAATAAAATCGCAAAACACAAACATTTGTTCCATATTCTGTTATTTATGTTATAATTAAGAAAAAATTAGAAGCTAAATCGATGAAAAACATTCGTGAACGCATGGAGCATTACCATATTACAGGTTTAAGTCTTGTAGCTATCGAAAAGGGAAAAATCAGTAAGACAGATACTTTTGGAGTTCTGGAGGCAGGTACCGATAAAATAATTAATGAGCACTCCATTTTCAACGCTTGTTCTATCAGTAAGTTTCTAACAAGCATTTTAGTGATGAAATTGGTGGTACAAGGGATTGTAGATTTAGATGAAGATGTTAATGAAAAACTAGTTTCATGGAAGGTTCCTGACAATCAATTGACAAAGCATAAACAAGTTACATTACGCAACTTATTATGTCATCAATCTGGTATTGTGGACCCTGAGGGCAGTTTTATGGAACTAGAATCTTTCAACGAAATACCGTCTATGGTAGAAATATTGAATGGTACAACTCCTTATTGCCCTACTACCATTGAATTGACTTATGAACCTGAAAGTGAATTTCACTATTCTGATGCAGGCTTTTGTCTTATTCAGTTATTAATAGAAGATATAACGCAAGAAACGTTTTCTCATCTCATGGATGATTTTATTTTTAAGCCATTGGGCATGGCAAACAGTACATTTTCTACCTCTCGTTCAACATCAAATATGGATAACTTTGCATGTGGTCATGATCAAAATGGAGCTTTAATTCCAGGGAAATATTCTATTTATCCTTATCTTGCTGCTTGTGGTATATGGACTACCCCTAGCGATTTAACAAAATTATTACTAGATTTTATGAATGCTGTCAAAGGGCAAAGTAAAATTGGTATTACTACAAAACAAGCAAAAGAACTGTTCCGTTCACAAGGATGTAAGGAATGGACGGGCCTTGGCGTATTTCTAGATGGCACGGACGAGAAGCTTGGATTTTCCTCTCTTGGCTGGGGTGTTGGGTTTCAATGTATGCTAGTAGCCTATCCATACCTCGAAAAAGGGATTGTTATGATGACTAATACTGATACAGGTATGCATCAAATGAAGGGAATCATGGGTGAAATCTATCATGCACTTTACTAATAGCAGAAAAAGAGGCTGGAACATCAAGCCTCTTTCATCACCTTATAATGCATTTGCACCATTTGCCCATAGCGTTGTGTATGGATTAACTTCAAATCTTGATATGGATTATGATCCTTAAACAATGGAATTCCAGAGCCTAAAAGATGCGGTGTAATCGTAATAATTAATTCATCTATTAACTCTTCCTTCATGAATGCATCGAGAATTCCTGCTCCGCCAACCATCCAAATTTTAGAGCCTTCCTGTTCCCTTAATTTTTTCGTAAACGTTACAACATTTTCATTCACAAACTCAACATGTTCGTTTTTACCACTTTGTGATGTTGTGAATACATAACATTTCTTATCGGGATATGGAAAAGACTCAATATGGTCTACAACCCAATCATACGTTCTTTTACCCATAATAATGGTATCAATGGATTGATACATGTCGGAATAGCCAGCATCCCCTTCCCCCTCTGTTTCTTCTAGCCATTGTAAATCATCATTCTCTTTCGCAATAAATCCATCCAAACTAGTCGCAATATATAAAATGATTTCTCGTGACATAACGTCATCTCCTTTTCTCTTTTGTAAAACTCATGAACAATATTTATAATATACATAAAACATGACAACTACTGTCATGTTTAAAAGAAAAGGTGAGAAAATGTCAAAAGCAAAACGTTTATTAGATATCCTTCTGTTTGTTAGTGCAAAAAAGAAATTTACTGCTCAGGAAGTTGCTGATGAATTCAATATTTCGATTCGCACAGTTCATCGATATATTTTAGATTTAAGTGATATGGGCTTGCCTATTTACGCTGAACAAGGACGAAACGGTGGCTATTCTGTCCTAACGAGCCGACTTCTTCCCCCTATTTTATTTACAGAAGATGAGGCGGTTTCGATTTTCTTTGCGTTCCAATCACTGCATTATTACCGCGATTTGCCTTTTAATACGGAAATGAAGTCCGCTTCTCATAAGCTATATAGCTCGCTTCAGGAGGAGGCAAAGCAGAAAGTGGATAAACTTCAATCCTATATCGCGTTTTGGAATCCTAAACGAGCGATTGAAACACCTTTATTGAAAGCTGTTTTAGAGGTAGCTATTGAAAACAAAAATCTACATATTCAATATGAATCCAAATCAGGTACAACAACAAAATATATTCACCCTATTGGTGTTTATGCTCATGATGGATTATGGTATATGCCAGCTTTCGATCTCACTAAACAAAAAATATTATTGTTTCGTGTAGATCGTATTCTTTCTATCGTAGAAAGCGAAGAAAACAAAGAGGAATTTATAAATTTGGAGGAGTGGTTTGGCAACACCTATGAGATTAAACAACCCATTCGTTTACATGTACTATTATCAAGGGAAGGTGTACGACAATGCAGAAGTGAACCTAGCCTTGAAGACTTAGTCGTCATAAAAGAAGATGGCACAGGTTATATTGATTCCATTATAGACAAAGGTGAACTAAATTTTACTAGCCCCCTCTTCTATCGGCTTGGTATGCATGCTCAAATTGTAGAACCGAATGAATTAATCAATATTTTACGACAGCAGGCAAAAGATATTTTATCTATGTATCCAGAAAATGAATAATGTTATATGACGATTTTGTAAGATTGGCGTAACATTCATCGTTACTACTTTATGGACAATTTTCTTATACTTTGTAAGTGAGGAGGAGATAACATGCAACCAATTGAATTAAACAAACGAATTGATACACTAGATTATTTAAGAGGATTTGCTTTATTAGGAATTATTTTAGTAAATATTCCGGCATTATTATGGATAAATACACCGGACACATCTATAGATATTGCATACAATAGATTTTTAATATTATTTGTGGAAGGTAAGTTTTTCTCGATTTTTTCATTTTTATTCGGTGTAGGCTTTTATATTTTTATTTCCCGTGCAATGGCTAAAAATAATAACGCCTATCTTTTATTTATTAGAAGAATGATTATTTTATTGTTAATCGGGCTTGTACATTTTTATTTCCAACCTGGAGAAGCATTAACCGTCTATGCAATTTTCGGGCTAATTGCTTTACCATTTTACAAAGTTCGTAAAGAAATAAACGTAACTATAGGACTTATACTATTAGCGGTAACTGCTTATTATGGCATCAAAATTGCTATGCCGTTTCCACTTATTTTACTAGGATTAGCTGCTGGGCAGTATCAAATTTTCGAAAAGATCCATGACAATCGTAAAAACATATTTATCTTTACAGTGATAATGTTCTTTATTAGCATAGTGGGCTTGCTGTATCAATGGCATTATGTCCCAGAGGCAATGGCGAACGTTAACAATATGACAAAAGATGAATTTACAGAACATGTGACAAACATTGAAAAATTTTCATTAATCGGGCTTCAATTTAGCCCATTTGTATCTGCATTTTATGTAGGTTTATTAATGTTATTACTCAAACATCATTTATGCCAGGACTTGCTTTCACCATTAAAAGACTATGGACGAATGGCATTAACAAATTATTTAGGGCAAACAGCGCTAATCTTACTAATTGGCAATGCCTTTGACCTTATTGGCAATATTCGTTTTATCCAATCTCTTTGGATTTGCATAGGTATTTACATTTTCCAATTACTGTTTAGCAAGATTTGGCTGCAATTCTTTAAATTTGGACCATTAGAATGGTTGTGGCGCATGGGTACTTATTGGACTATACCTTCATTGCTTAAAGCTTCTACTAATTCTAAGGAACGCTCCTAACCCAAAAAACTTAAAAATGACAAATACCTAACAAAAAGCTTTTTTCCTTCATAAAATAGTAGTGTACTCAATTCGCTTCCAGCTTGCTCATACCTTGAGCAAGAAACACACCCCCATCATTAAATCTTTATTTTTTGGTCACTTTCCGCTTAGGAAAAGTGACCATTTTTTTCTTATCATATACCCTAAAATTTGCTTTATAAAAAAACCGACAAGATCATTTAAGATTTTGTCGGTTACTCAGCTTATTTAGCAGCCCAAATATCTATTTCCAATTTAATATCAGGGAATCCTAAAGCAGTAATATAAGCTATCGTCATAGAAGGATAAGGATTTCCAAACATAGTTTCCCACTCTTGATAGAAATCATCCCAATCTATTTCTTCAGTTGCCCAAATATTGGCTTTCACCACATTGTCTGCGTTAAGTCCCTCTGCCTCCAATATTAATTGGATATTTTTTAAAGTATTCTTAACCTGCTCTGTTAGTGATGATGGCATTTCCCCGTTTACCCCAACTCCAATTTGTCCAGATAATGCGTATATTGTTGCATCCTTTGGAAGTATTGTAAGATGGCTATAATTGCCAACAGGGCTAGGTACTTGGATTGGATTTTTACGTGTTATTTTATTGTTCATGGTTAATCTCCTCTAGGTTTTTATTTATTTTTCTAAAAAAGGGCAGACTCGTCCCTATAAACTTAATTTTAGAAAAAAACAGCAGTTGAGAACCCAATACCCATACTTAAAAAACGTAATGATCTTTTTTTCATTTGGATTCTCCCCTTTCACCTAAAGTTATTTTCATATTACCATGTTTTTTATAAAATAATCAAATCTCTACATTTTTATTTCTTTTTCCTTTATGGTTAATATCTTCATTAATCCCAATAAACAATAAATCACACCTGACACTATAACACTATAAAATAACACAGTGATTGAGGTTGGACCCCATACTTTAATAAACTCCCAATTTGATTCCTCTGGTAATAGTTTCGGGAACATAATGATAAGTGCAAAAATTATTGCAACACTTAAAGAATGAAAGATTAATAAAAAAGTTCTTTTTATATTTAAAGATACTCTAATTCGTTGTTTTTTAACAATTTCCCTTAAGGTTGTAAGCAATAGAATACTTAAAAACATCCCCAAGCCTACAACAATAACACATATAAGTGAAATAATTTTATCCAAATTCTGATAGATGTCAGAATGAATAGTATTTACCGTTTTCCCTTCCCATAAATCTATCACACCTTGCCCTATCGCAGTTGTATAGCTCGAGTTCATATTGGATAATACGGCTACTCCTAATTGTTCATCGGGCTGCATGATGAAATAAGAAGAGAATGTTGGATTTTCACCAGCATGGGATATATATTGTTCTTCTTTTCTCATAACTCCCCATCCACTTGCATAGTATGTGTCCTTATCGAAAGTCTCTACAGATAAATCTGGGATATGCGATTCTTGAATAATTTTATGATCAATCGAATCAATTTGGCTAGTTCCTAACTGTAGCTTTAACCATTTTGCTATATCGCTTGTGTTACTTATTACATAACCTGCAGGTACATTTCCACGGTAGATCGGTGGTGTATATTCCTGCACTCTCATCAGTCCTATTTTATATCCCGTGGCCATCTCATTAGATTTAACTTGATGAATTCCAACAAATGTATCATTCATAGAGATTGGCTTTAATATTTGCTGTTTGATATACGTATCAAAGGGTTGTTTTGAAACCTTTTCAATAACGAGTCCCAAAACATCATAATTGATTGTTGCGTATTCAAATGAGCTACCTGGTTGTCTATTTAATGGCTGATCAAGCAATTTTTTCACAGTTAACTCAAGAGCATTCGTTTCGTTACTTTTCGGGATATTAGAAATAGTGCTAGTAACTATTCCACTTGTATGATACAGTAACTGATTAATAGTAATTGACTGAGGCTTGCCATTATATTTTAACTCAAACCATGGGATATACTTTTGGACATCATCCGAACGTTTTAGTAAGCCTTCCCGCTCCAATTTTAGAATGGCTAGTCCCGTGAATGCTTTCGATGTAGATCCTAGTTCAAATAATGTATTAGAGGTAACAGGTGTTTTTGACTGAATATCAGCGTATCCAAAGCCTTTTTCATAAACCGTTTTCCCCTTTTCTACAATTACTAACGATATTCCTGGAATTTTACTAATCTCCTTTTGCTCTTTAACAAATTGATCAATCTTTTGAATTTTTTCATTTGAGTCTGCATTTACGATTGTTGGCGTTAAACTATAAAAGGCAACAATCATAGCAATTAGAAGCGTGTAGATTTTTAATGATGGCTTCATTTCATTTCTCCTTTAAGCTGGTACAAGGTTATTAAATTCCTTAATTTAACTATAACAAGGAATTAATACCACAACCATCGTTTTACATTAATAAAAACATCTCAATATGACAGTTTTGTAACTTAGAATCTTAATAAACACAAAAAGACCAGATTCCCATTCTAAAAAGAGAACTGATCTTTGTTAAAGATAGCAAATTAAATTTCTGCCCTAAAAGCTTTCCCCAGCTGATGTCCAAGTCCAAAATAATGGCGGAAATTATAAATAAGTGGGCTCCATTTATTTGGATCAATATAATTTTCTTTAACTATAATCTCCTTATGAGCATGTACATGTATTACTTGTGCCTCAACAATAGCAAAAAAGGGAGCATAATCAGGAATTCGAATATGTTTTACTCTTGCCTCAAGTTGAATTGGACACTCTGCAATTCTTGTAGGCTTTACTGATTTAGAATCGGTTGGCGTTAAATTACTAATTTTATATTTTTCTTTTTCAAATGTAAATCCATTCGCTCTCTTATATTCAGGAACGGGGTTTTTCCCTGTAAAAGGGGCTAATTTTTCTACATTCTCCCATAATGAATGATCTGGGACATTAATGACACATTCAGGATGTCGTTCTAAATTTTCAATAGCCTTTCCCCCAAGCCCAATTCCCAAAATAATACAATCCCCTAACACCCATGATGATGAAAGAGGGCTAATATTTACTGTGTCATCTTCATTTAGTGTAGTTAATAATATCACAGGTGTCCCGTAGTATAGAATTTTCGGATTAATCATTTCTGTTTTAGCAATTTGAGTCATTTTCTCTCCTCCTATCTGTACTTTCAATTTTCATAGTACAAGATAGATATTTCAATTTTCATCGAAATATAGATTGCGTTTTAAGACATATACTTTACCTTAGCAATTTAAATATTAAATGAAATGGAAAATGACCAGGCTCAACATTAATTGAAGTGCCTGGTCATATCCATTTCGTTATCGTTTATTTTTAATAACAACCTCAGTTACTGCTAACGCTTTTCTCGGTTTAATATTCTCCATAATAATATCCGCGATGTCATTAGGATTCATTAATGTCTTAGTTTTTTCCTCAGTAAATATCCCGTCCCAAAATTCTGTGCTCATACCACCCATGTATACAGCACATACATGAATAGATGTTTCACTTAATTCTAGTGCTAGACTCTCTGTAAATCCACGTACACCAAATTTACTAGCACAATAAACAGATTCCGTTACTTTTCCTTCTAGACCAGCTGTAGAAACGATATTGACGATTGTTCCTTCATTGCGTTCTTTCATACCTTTTAGCACTTCTTGTGCGCAAAAAATTGTTCCTTTTAGGTTAATATCAATCATTTGATGAACTGAATCCTCATTCAAGTTTTCAGCTTTATCAAAATAGCCAACACCAGCATTATTAATAAATAACTGAATTGATCCAAAATCCTCTTGGATAGAATGAATTACTTGAGCGACCATTTGTTTCGAAGTAACATCAACCTCATAAATAGAATAGCCATTGGTTAAAGCTTTAGCCGTAACCTCAAGCTTTGATTTCGTTCGACCGAGTAAACAAATGTGATTGCCTAAAGACGAATATTTTTTAGCAAGTGCTGCACCTAAACCACTGCCAGCCCCTGTTATAACAACGATATTTTTGCTCATATTAATCATCCTCTCTCACAGTTAATTATACCAGAATAGGAACTCCTATCAATAAGAGGAACGTTTTTTTGAAAAATATCAACCAAGAATGTTTCAAAAGGTATTACGTCAGGGATAATTTTAAACTTTGTTAAACTAACATGGCTTGACTTAAATATTCGATTCGCGAAATCTCAAAACAAACCGACAGAGATCAATTCTACACATTCTGTAGATTGAATCCGTCTTTATATATTAACAGCAACAATCTTTGAGAAAAGCTGTTGCTTATGGTTTGGCTATATTCTTCAACTAAACCAGCTAATAGTTTGTCTATTTACAATCACTCTTCAACTCCCATGAAAGAACTTAATCATCTTTCATTTTCTGTGGTGAAGTGCTGATTTTTGTGCTTCATGGATGGCTAACGGGTGTTTTTATCGAAATCCCTTCCTTTGTTGATAATAAAAAAATAAACGACAAACCTAACATTAACCTAACGAAAAATTTCCGTGTCTTAAAAAGCGATTAGCTTAAAATAACCTTAAAACAAATGAATAATGTTAATGTATACTTGAATTTTATTTAACCATTATTTAATATTATTAAAAAGGGAGGGGAAAATGTGAACCGTGATGAAGTACCAGCTTGGATTTTGTCTTTAGATAAAGAATCTGTTGAATTTATAAGAAAATTTATAATTAATTCTGGGTCTTTAAAGAATATATCTAAAATTTATGGTGTATCATATCCGACAGTAAGGACTAAATTAGATACATTAATTAAAAAAATTGAACTGAATAGCAAAACAGAAGACGTCGAGTTTGTAAATATGATTAAAAATTTGGTAATTGATGAACGGTTGAGTTTAGAGACGGCAAAATTGATTATTGATAAATATAAAGACGAAAGGAATGAAGGATAATGGATCCAATGTATAAATGGTTAATAGCCATTTTAATAGCCATAGTAATATTAGGAACTCAATTTTATTTATCTAGAAGAACTAACGTTTACTGGGGAGCAATTGTACCAGTTGTGTATTTAGTTATTATTTTTGGATGGTGGTATAACGGAATGGATAATTTCAATACTTATACACTCTTTAAGGTTGCAGTTGTTGGTCCAGCAGTTTTATTAGGAATCTGGGCTAGAGGAAGAGAATCTCTAAAAAATAAAAGAAAAAAAGAATTAGAAAAAATGAAGTTACATGATATAAATTGAGGAACATAAAAATTTAGAGCATATTTGAAGATTGTTGCTATTAAAACATAAAAACTGAGTTAATCTACAAAATGTGTAGAATCAACTCTGTTTTTATGTTTGATATTTCGTAAATCGAATATTTAACTAAAGCGCCCGATTGTGGAATATCAAGATAGTGATTCCTCCTTTTCATTTGTTTAAATGTCTCATTCATCCTTCCAACTACGTAAAAGTTCTTCGAAAAAGAGTTTCGGTGCAGAGGAATGGTCATCTTGTAGATAGCTTTTTGCCACAGCCATAATATTTAACTTCGGAACAATAAATATATATTGTCCGTATAAGCCATTGGCATAGTAATATTCAATTTTGTTGTTACTATTAGTAATTTCACAAGTCCATAGCTGATAACCATAACCATATCCAGCTGTTCTGTCTTCTTCTGCTTCAAATTGTTTATATGGTTTTTTTGCCTCGTGGATCCAGTTAGATGAAATCACTTGATTTGATTTAAATTGCCCTTCGTTAAGTAATAAAAATCCAAACTTCACCATGTCTTCTAAATTTAATGAAATACTAAAACCACCCTCGTGAATTCCTTGCGGGTCCTTTACCCATATGTATTTTTTTATCCCTAATGGATGGAATAGAAATTCTTCAGCAAATGAGGCGGTAGAACCTCCAGAAACTTTTTGGATGATCGCGCTTAGTAAATGAGAGTTTCCACTATTATATTCAAAGGTTGAACCTGGTCTATATATAACTGGTTGTTCTAGTATGAATTTAACCCAGTTTTTTGAACTTTGGAATTTTCCTACTTGTAACCCCGAAGTCATAGTCAGCAAATGAAATAATGTGATTTCCTCTTTCATTGGGTCATTGAACTCTACTATTTCCGGAAAGTAGTTATAAATAGGTTCATGAATGTTTTTTATTAGCCCTTTATCGACCATAATTCCAATTAATATAGACACAATACTTTTTGTAATGGAATAAACCTTTGTCGGATTTTTTACGACTTTTTTATTCTTTAAATATTCAAAGATCCGTGTATTTCCTTTATAAATGACAAAACCTTCAATTTTAATCTTCTTCACTTTCTTCTCTAACTCATTAAAAGATATTTCACTCATACATATAATCCCTCCTCCACTAAATTGCGTCATTAGTTTATGTACATCAGTTTATAATTTAACCTAAATTTTAACATAAATTCATTAATTTTATCAAAGGAGTTATTCAATTAAATGGCCCGATTGTTGAACACAACTTAAACAACACTGTTAAACTAACCTACTCCGTAGTTGAATAGCGCAATCATTTCAAAAACAGCCTAAAAAAAAGATGAGAGCACTTAATAAAAGCACCCACTTTTTGGAAGCCATACAAAATGAATTGAAAACTAATACCAACTACTCCCTAATCAGTAGTAGTTATTTCTTTTAAAAACCTCAGACAACAAATGAGAATAAAGAACTATAATATTTTTATTCATTTCGACGCATAAAAGTTCCATTTCATTCTTACTTCCATGTCAATCAACACTTTTATGTTATTTTTTGGGTATTCAATACATATACTATTATATTTATTAATAAAATGACATAATTTCATCGAACACAGAATATAATTCTGGAGGGTGTTAAATGAATACAATTAAATCTTTAATTTTCCCCCAAGACTTGCATAAATTAAGCAAAACTCATCTCAAAGAGATTTGTAATAAAATGACTTTAGAAACAACCGGCAATGTAAATGAATTAGCAAGTAGAGTTTGGGACTCTTTTGAGCATATTGAAGGCGATGTTCTTAAAATGATAAGCAATAATATTTTCTCTGGAGCAGTTTCTTTAGCTTGGTACCAGGCAACAAATAAAACTGATTTAACAGGATTTAAACAAAGTATAATTAATAAAATGCCATTTAACCCTTTCGAAACAGTAGTTACACCAAATAGCAAAAATGTTCCTACTGATCCTACCATTATTGCTGCAGCTGAAATCCAAGATTCACAAGCATATTATTTAAGATTTATTCATAGAACTGGGGTTAATGTTGATTACTATTTAACTAACCGAAGAGAATACATTAAGCATGAAATTACAACAGTTTATATA
The DNA here is from genome assembly GCF_050280325.1 of Lysinibacillus sp. NPDC093216. Taxonomy (NCBI): domain Bacteria; kingdom Bacillati; phylum Bacillota; class Bacilli; order Caryophanales; family Bacillaceae; genus Lysinibacillus; species Lysinibacillus sp. NPDC093216. The sequence continues at coordinate 61,872 of NZ_JBNNVB010000028.1, forward strand.
GATGAAAGTACGGGAATAATTGAAGTACGAGCAAGTTCAGCTGTTGCAAAAAAAATTATTGCTTTGTTAACTAAAATTGTCGAGGATGAATACGAATTCAAACAGTATGATTTGTTAGAGAAATACGGGGGTACTCTTGAGTCTTTAGCTGATAACCTTCAAGGAAGGCTTATTGATGCTACAGGAAGACCAGCAGGATCAGTAAATACATTTGAAGAAACACAGGGTCAATCAATTGTGAGTATACTTTCTGCAATTGACGAATACTATACTAGTGGTGAATTATCAGTTCTAGAGCAAAATTTAAATAGCGAAGATATTACTGGCATTTTAGAAACAACACCTTTTACGTTGTTACTTTTAAGTGGTCTTGAAACAATAGGATTAGGTAGTATTAGAGAACTACGAGGTTTACCATTATACAATTATTTAGAACCTTACCTATCCAAACAAAAAGGATCTATACTATTTGAACATAGTATTGGTGGAGTCAAACAAGAATATTCTATTCGAATCGGCGTTAATACAAAAACATTTAAGTTCAATGTATTTGCGTCTGAACCTGTATTGGATTATATTAGAGAAAAATTGATTTACCAAATTTATTCTGCGAGGTAAAAGTATTGAGCAATTTAAAGCCATGGGAAATTTCTCAAAAAATAGATAATGCACTTGAGGCAATTGCTATCAGTAAGATTGAAAAATTTTACCATAGTTATATTGCAAAAATAACTAACTTACCTCTTGGAGTAGTTATTGATACATTATCTGAATTAGAAAAAAAAGAAGCGCTCGTTATAAAATTAGAATTTCAATGCGAGGAATGTAGTAGAAGTATTTTAACTGCTAATAAATCTGAACTTGAAAATATTGATTCCATTCCTTGCAAGTATTGTGGTACAGAAAATTACTTCGATCCTTTAAACGCTATTCCAATAATCGAATTAAGTGATGATTTCAGACAAAGTTTTTCAAAAAAAAAATTAATAACAAAACGGAAAATGTCGGGTTAAGTAAACAAAATAAACCTGAGAGTTTAAGAGAAATTATCGATATTTTAGCCGAAGAAAATTCCGATCAATTATTAGAGAAAGTATCCAAGCTTGGGAAAGTTACTATTATCTTAGGAGATGGTTATATGGGTGATTCTAGTAAATATGGTGGTTTAACTTTTGGAGAAAACAAAGGTAATATAACTATTGAAAACAATGGTACACTCAATCAAGGGATAGCTAGCTTGCCTAATGACATTATCAATGCTTTACAACAGCTTCACGATGAAATTCAACACCTAGCTGAAGAACAACGAGAGATTGCAGAAGCTAATTTTGAACTCCTTCAAACTCATATAGAAAATGGAGATAAAGAGAAAGCTAAAAAACCATTAGAGAAATTAACTAGTATACTAGGTGTTATTAGCTCTATTGTATCTATCGCTTCTGCTTTAGGACTTGGAATTCCTTTAAAATAATAAGAGACTAAACAGGGGTACAAATTATTTTTGTACCCCTTAAATATAATTGTAAAAACAAAGCCTCCAGAAGAAAACGAGTCGATCAATGGCGTGAATATTTCTATTGTGAGTCACTGTCAGCGGATGTTCTAGTGGAAAAGGGTCATAAACGTACTTCAAAACGAGGGTCAAATAAAGGCAATGACAACATTATTAGTAATGGTTCTATTATGAAAGATCTACAACTACAAGTGCAAACAGGTATTTTCGGCACTGAAACAGGCATGATTAATTTACAATAATTAACAGAAGAAAGCCACTCATTATTTTTAAAATGAGTGGCTTTTCTTTAATTTTTTTTAACGTTATCTGTATGTATATGAATAACACGATTATTACTAACAAGAATCAAAACATTTTCTAGTTCTGCTATCATAATATGTTCTATTGCATATCTGATTTTCCATTCTTGAACAAAATCAAAACGATTAGAGTTCTAAAATTCTTTCATCATTGTGATTCTCTTTTTACTCAAATTTCGGGTACAAAGTGGGGTACAAGTTAATCTTGTACCCATTAAACCTTGATATATAAGCATTTGTAGTACTATCTAAATATATTATGTTCGTATAGGTAATCATACGAAAGATCGACAAACAAATATTCATGCTCGTTAATAGCAATAGAAAATGTTCTTGTAATTTCCCCTGTCTCGATATCTCGATATAGCTCTGAGATTTCTCCGCTTTGATCGTTGCGCATTTTAATGATTGTTTGTAGGAAGTATGGGCGCCAACTCCAGTTTTTATTGATGGCTCTTGGCTGCAATTCCCACTGTCCATCTATACGCATTACGTTTGGAGAAAGTTGGAAGCCGTCTTCATTACAAATATATACTCGGAACGAATAACTATCCAATAGCTGCGCTAAATGCTCTAAAAGTGTGGTGTTGTCACTAGAAGGTTTGACACGATGGACAATCGCTTCTAGCTCCTCTCTCAGCTTTTTCAACTCGAAATATTGCGCCTCTAGAATTTTCTTTTCAGAGGTAATAAACTGCTGGCACTCTTCCTTAAAACGTTCCTTTAAAATATCCTTCTCTACGAATGTTATTGCAGGGTTTGCCAAGTATCGCCCCTGATAAAATCGGCCTCCATTCTTCCAAGCAAACTGCAATTGATACACAGTTTCGATTCCTTCGAATAAAAGATTTGCGCCAATTTTATAAGCAAGACTACCTATTGCTGATATCATATCAGACTGTGCAGACCAAGAATCATAATTTAAGTCTTGAATATTGACCTTTAAAATTTGTGGTGATAATAAAGCAATGTGCTCTAAATGACTCTCCGCTCCCACTTCCTGAACGGCAATTTTGACACCAAAAGTCGTAAAGTAACGTACTGCATGGTGCAGCTTTTGAATATCACCTAAAAAACGATGCTCAGAAACAACTAATACAATACGATGTAAATCCTCTTCACTTATATATTGTTGAATAATATTAAAATGACTTTCACCAAAATCCTGCATCAATAAGTTCGGATTACTAGGAATATAAATATCAATATCTTGCCCGATTTCTTCTACTTTGGCTAATGCAGCATGTAGAATTTTATGTTCCATATCAATACGATACTCTTCTGGAATATCTTCATTATTCACAAAATCTTTTAAATTAATTTGTTGATCCTCGATTTGTAACTGTCCGGAAATTTCGTAGGCAATCACCGTATGCGCATCCGCGCTAAAAATAGGTTGAAAATACCCATGTATTTGATCTAAATTTGTTAAAACTTCAATTGCATCCATTGTCGAAACCTCCATACATGATGTTATCCAAGAATAACATTACATTCGCAGCTCATTACATGAAAAAAGCTCTCTGACTGTATAATAATTTGTTTAAAGAAAATTGGCAACTTCACATGGCGTTATTTTATGGAATAAATCTGTTCTGAAATTTAACAAACTTCCACCTAACTGATTTATTTTTTTCTGACAATTCATCACTAATAACGATTTTCTCGCAAAATAGGTTGCTTAAGTACGCTTATTTTTATTTAGCGTCACTCTTTATGCATTCACTAAATTTTTCATGTATTGCTGTGTAAAAAAACTCCCTCAGAATTCCTTTATCATTATAACTTATGCAACAATTCAATGTGAAAGCCAAGATAACTAAAGTTTTTCATCCTATATCCTAAAATAATTCAGCCGTTCACCCACTACAGTAAAAAAGCAGTATTCCAAAGTATGGATTATACCCTACAGGAATACTGCTCATGACTATTCTGACATAAAGAAATACCAAATAATCGCAATTGTAATTAAAGATAGAATAACAGCAATTGTTACACGAAGTGGTGAAATTGGGGCATCCCCACCTACTCGACCTGTTTGTCCATTTACCATAAATCGATAAATTTTCTCTTTGTAACGGAATGAAGAAAGCCAAATCGGCAACATTAGATATTTGTATGTAATATCATCATGAGTTGTTGAGAAATGTAAATTGGATACTACATCCGCATTATGTTCCCAACGTATTTTTGAGGTAATTTGTGCATTCAGATGATTAGAAATTTCCCTCTTCGCCTGACTCCACCCGTCCTGTAAACCAATACTGTAGCGTTCTGATAAAAATCCTGATACATATTCCGGCTTATAGGCTTTATTATTGAGTAAATTAAAGGGTTCTATTTTTCTCATCATATTACGATCATAACGGATTGTCGCACTTATTAAATGATCATCAATAAATTCCTGATAAAAACCACTTGTAGAATACCAGTCTGTTTCAGTTCGAGTATTTCCATCTTTATCTGTAACTGTGCGATGTCTACCGTATCTTGCAGAATACCTTGAGCTTGTTTTCGTGTCAAAGGTCCAATAAGGAAGATAAACCCCTTTAAATGAATCAGGCTTTGCACTATCCTTTGCTGCTCTCGGTGTAAACCATTTTCCCTTAATCCAACTTTTGAAGTTCTCTCCCGCTTGCTTATCTGTTATTTCAAATGCGCATACTCCGTTCGGGGCTAGCGTATTTTCAGCACTAGCCTCCATAACCTGATTAGAACCACAGTATGGGCAACTATCAGCTACCTGTAATGCATCATAAATCGTTTCTGCCGCACAGGATTTACAAATGACTGTTTTTTTCTCAACACCCCAGTTAAAATTCCCACGTTCTTCAGCCATTGCAAAATCCATTTCCTGGGCAACTTTTTCCTCTTGCTTCTCTGGGGCTGCAATTTCAGTTTCATAGCCACAATAAGGACATGTCAGTTTTCCAGTTGCTGGGTTAAATTCAATAGATGCACTACATGATGGACACTCAGCGTCAAAATCAAGCTTTACTTGTTTAGCATTTTCAGCATCTTGAGTTGGCATCATTAGTCATCTCCTTACTTAACATCATTCTCATCAAACACATCGCCACACTCTGGACAGAATTTTGGTGGGTTTGCAGGATCTTCTGGCAGCCAACCACATTTATCACAAACGTATTGTAATGCTCCTGAAGGTTTTTTAGCACCACATTCGCTACAGAATTTGCCTTTGTTGACAGCACCACAAGTACAAGTCCATCCTTCCTCAGCAGGTTTTGGTGTCCCACAATTTGAGCAGAATTTACCAGTGTTTTCGTTGCCACATGCACATTTCCATGTATCTGAATTCATCGGTGTTTGACCTTGCTGAGCTGCCTGTTTATTTTGCTCATTCATTTGGTAAAGCTGTCCTGCATTAACTCCTCCTGCTTGTGTCGCCATGTTCATGCCCATAAATCCTGCCATTGCTCCGCCATCATTATTGGCTGCTGCAATCATTGCTTCCGCCTGAGCACCTGTTAAATGAGCTGCAGCCATACCCGGGTCACGCATCACTGCATTTCGTTGTAGTTGTTTAATCATTGCTTCATCTTCTTCTGATGCTTTTAAAGAACTAATGCCAAAGGATACAATTGCTAAACCACGAGTCGCTAGCCATTTCTCCGATAACACTTTATTAAGGGCATCTGCTAGAGCAACCGTATGTGCAGGAATTTCACTATAGCGTACCCCGCTTGCTGAAATATGTGCGAAAGCCGGCTGTAACGCAGTCATTAATTCCGTTTTTAATTGGCTATCGATTGCATCTCTTGTAAATTCACGCTCAACGTTTCCACATACATTTGTATAGAATAGTAATGGATCAACAATTTTATAAGAATATTCGCCATGGCAACGAATAGCAATATCAATATCTAGGCCGATGTTACGGTCGATAACACGGAAAGGAATCGGTGCTGGTGTCCCATATTTATTGCCTACGATTTCTTTTTTATTAAAATAGTACACACGCTGATCCTTTGCAGGTTCTCCGCCAAATGTGAAGCGTTTACCAATCTGCTTGAATGTTTCCTTTATACCTTCGGACAAATCATTGTCATACATTATCGAAGGCTCTGTGGATGTATCATAAACATACTCACCAGACTCCGCAGAAAACTCCACTACTTTCCCTTGCTCGACAATCATCATACATTGCCCTTCATTAATAGCAATAATAGAACCATTACTAATAATGTTGTCATTGCCTTTATTTGAACCTCGTTTTGAAGTACGTTTATGACCCTTTTCCACTAGAACATCCGCTGACAGTGACTCACAATAGAAATATTCACGCCATTGATCTTCTAGAACACCTGCTAATGCGCCAACTCCTGCTTTTAATAAACCCATATTTATTCCCACCTTCAACTTATATACTTAAGATTTATTTTATCATATCAATTATGCCTCGGCTTAATTACGTCCGGATTCGGCTTTGTCCTTAGACCTGCATGAGGGCTGACACGATATCGGTCATTTCGGTATTGCCACAGGAGTGTAGCGTTTTTACCAATGCAGGCCAGTTAGCCATTATCTCATGAACGCGATAATTTTAGGCTATCATCCAATATGAACTCCTTTCCGAATCAGTGACATTCGCCGAAAGAAGTTAAAATTAATCTAATCATTATGTAGTACGCATAAAAAGGATAATTTGTTTCATTTTTTTAAACTTCTCTATAAAAAGAGATAGCTCCAAAGGAACTACCTCTATCGTATTGTAAATACTATATCGTTTTTTTAGTGAATCTTAGCGTTTCTTAAGATAATGCGGTAATAGCCACAAGCACCCAGGCAACGATAAATAACAGACCGCCGATTGGGGTAATCGCTCCAAGCTTTTTCACACCTGTAACAGCTAATACATATAAACTACCTGAGAAAAACACAATACCTGCCAACATTAAATAGCCTGCCCAAGAAAGCATACTAGAAGCTCCTAAAAGGGCTTCACTCGATAAAATACCAAGCACAAGTAAACCTATTGAATGATACATATGGTATTGCACCGCAGTTTCCCAAACGGTAGCGTAGTATGGTGACGCAAATTTATCTTTTAATGCATGTGCTCCAAAAGCGCCTAGCACGACACCAAGACAAGCCATAATTGCACCGATTGCCAATAAAAGTTCCATGTATGATTCTCCTATTTCGTTTCGCGTGCGATTTCTTTATATTTCGCATCCCATGCAGGATCAATTTTACTTAAGGATACCGGACGTAACGTATCTTTTTGAGCTAGAATATGTACGGACTGAGCAGTAGCTGCAATCGTGCCATTTTCATGTAAAATTTCATAGCCATATGTTGTACGTAAACGATCGTGTTTTTCCACCCATGTACGGACCGTTGCCACTTGGCCATAATGCATAGCAGCCTTATAAGAAATGGATAAATCCATCACTGGCGATACATAACCGTCTTTCTCTAATTCAGCATACTCAAAGCCTGCATCATTAACTAACTGAGAACGGCCTATCTCCATCCAAATGATATAGTTCGCATGATACACCACGCCCATTTGGTCGGTCTCAGCATATCGAATTTCGATTTGTTTTTCACTAACAAACATTTTCTTCACCTCGTCCTACATTATAGCGTAAAAATATTGGTTTGGCGGGGTTTTTGCTTTATTGATTACTAAAATAGAAAAAATTTGTTTTTACAAAATATGAAGTTTCATAAAAAAACCAATTGGTAATAAATAGTTGTTTCCGTTTTCACCCGCTGTGCCCCACTTAATTGGGGTACAAATTGGGGTAGACAAAAATAAAATTATTTAACACCGGGCAGGTGCAAATGATAAAAAAGAAAAAAGTCACTAAAAAAGTAATGTAGTGACTTAGACCAAGTTATTCCTAAATTCATCTAGACTTACATTATTTAGTTACCTATCATTAAAAATGAGGTGATACTTTGTCAGGCATTTTTAAATTTACAAAATACATTCTTATATTCATTTCTGCGATTCAGTTAATTAGGTTCAATCCAGAATATTTAGAACCCATACTTCTATATGAATATCTTATATTTATAGGACTTTTTATTATACTTGGTGTAATGGATGATTTCTTTAAACCTAGTAAAAGAACAAATATTTTATTACGTATAGCCATTATCATTTGTTCTCTTGCTTTATTGATTACATCAATCTCTTTTAAATCCACTTCTACAATTATTTTTTCAATAGTAATGCTTATTGCAATTTGTTTCTCAATATTTTTAGAAATTAAGCAAAAGGAAGATTAACACCTTTTGCTTTTATCCCTCCCCACTAAATTGTTTTCTCCACTCTTCATAACTCATGAACGATACTGCAACACTTGGCGGCTTTACCTGTTTATAAGCTTTGTTAAAAGCTTACCTGTAAGTTAGCCCTAAGTCAAACATATAAGCATCGATTCGAGTAGCTAATTGCTTTTGGTACGTATCATCCATGTAATCCTTGCCTCTACGGTACTCTGGCAACTTTCCATTGACCATGTAAATCGTATGACAACGACATTGTATATCCATCGATGCAACGCCCCATAACCTCGGAGCTTTTGATTTCCATGATCCGTAATGGTAGTAGCCATCTATATTCTCTCTCTTTGAAATTCTTTAATTCCTAAAGTTAACATAAATAAACCTAAGAAGAATATCATTAGGAAGTTCAGCTGGTAATCACGTGTGATAAGTTCATAAGCCGATAGAGATATTACTATGATTGCAAAAACAATTTGTAAAATTTTCAACATACCTTTCCACTCCTCTTTAAATTTCATTTTTATTTATCATACATTAACAAAGAGGTCGTGGAAATGACTGTAAATTTTTAGCCTTTTATATTAATTAAGATACCTAATCTCTTAAAAACTATGGGCCGGCGAGTTTGTCGTGCTCCGAACTAGTCTGCCAAGCGCAGATCGGTCGTCGGTCTGTCTCTCCCTAATATTTAGGATTTCATAAATACCAAGGGAGGAAAACCCTTGCTATCCTACCTCCGATTTCACACTACCAATTGTTTAAAATGATACGTTTGGAACATCTGTAACACCTATTCATCTAATCACATCGCACAAATCATACCTCTCCAATTACTTACGCATTTATCTAAAATCTGTTAGATTATTCTCAAATACATTTAAGAGGTGATGAAATTGTTAACTGAAAAGAAAACATGTCGAGACGAATTACTAATTGCTATTCAAAAATTAATTGATTCGAAAGGTAAGAATGAATTTTCTATTAAGGAAGTTATTATTTTCATGAATAGTCTAGGGACTAAATTTAAAAAAGGTACTATAGAAAATCATGTTAGATATAGATGTTGTGCTAATGCTACAAAACGTTATCATGCAAGTAATTATGATGATTTATTAAAATTAAGAAAAGGCTTTTATTCTTTAATAATAAGATAATGTGAAGCAACCCGAAGGTCACTTCATCATCGTATCAATTAATCGTTCTCTTACTCGTTGTAAGCTTGTATTGCTCATATTTAGGCCCCAATCCAACGGAAAAGCATACCTTCTAGCAACCAGTAAAGTACCTCTTGCTCGAAGTCGCCGGTTAGGATTTCAATATAAATCTTCTGTTAGCTCTCTAATTTTCACCTTTTTTATTCGTTTCTCTAAGTGGTCAATATATTCATTTAGCCATTGTTTATGTTCCAAGAATTGTATCCCTTCCATCTTATCAATAAGTTGTTTATAAAATAACTGTTGTTCTATTGCCCTAGCAGCCAAGAGGGAAACTGCCCGACACTCACTTTTCAGAGCAAAAAAAACAGTCACGCTCAAATGAACGTGACTTAATGTTTCTATTTCAGACCAGGTAATATACTTAATTAGATATTACTGCCCGTTTGTCACTGTTTGGATACCACGTTGAAGAAGTCCGGCTAAACCAGATAATGTACGATGTCCAGCTGCTTCACCTCGTCGGCCAAAAGCAACGATTGAAGAAGTTGTCCCCATTTCAACTGTACTTCTCCATAAACCTTCGCCAGATTCTCGTACCGCTTTATCGACTTTGTGAATGAATTCTGAATCTCCGTTATTCGCGAATGTATATAAATATCCTGTTGAATACGGATGATCATTAATTAATCCAGTAAGGTTTAAAACATCATCACTAGTTGGCGTTTGAGTCCCAAAGAATGTTTTGGCAGCCGTGAAAGTAGATCCAGATAATGTAGCTGGTGAGCCATTAGTTAATGGGACCATAGCCATCAGAGCTTTTGAACTGTTAGCAAGTACATAATTCTTGTAATAGTTGCTTAGTTTTTTAGATGAAGTAACTAGACTCGATTCAGTAAGTACATAAATATTATTTGTTGGAACAACACCATGACCTAGCCAAACAAGAGATGCACCTACATATGAATCATATCCTGATGAAACATACGGTGCTCGCAATTGTGCCCAAGTAGTACCTTTAGCACCACCACCAATTGCAATCGAAACAGAATTCGAATCAACGGCGTTACCAAAAGCGTTAATCAAATTAACTCCAGCGTTAAAGATATTTGTATAAAGAGGATCTTTTTCAACTTCAGTTTGAGAATGGCCAAGAACAACGTCATGATAGTAAGCTAAAGAACCTAACATCGCATACGTAGTATTAACAACACCATTAGCCACTTTAAAAGTTGATCCATTAGCTGTTTTGAATGAACGAATAGTTGGACTTGTTGTACCAAATGATCCCGAATCAGTTATAAGAGTTTTACCGTGACCCGAATTTTGGCAGTGATATAGTATTTTTTGATAGTGTCGAGTAAGTGCTGTATTCAAGTATGCTGCTTGTGAATCTCCTGAACCATTTACACCTAAATTATTATACGCATGAGTTGATTTACAAAGCATAGATAATGCTACTAACATAATTGGATAACCTGGATCAATTTCAACAACCCCCGCTTCCCAAGCTGTACTACCACTCGGAATTTCAATTGTGGCCTCTGTTTTAGTATGAATAGGTGTTGTATAGAAGATATTTAAGTTATTAACGATTGCACTCATCACTCGATAAGAATCTGAATGATTTGGACCAATTTTGTCGTAAAGCGTTGTCAAGAATTGAATTTGCCATCCCATGCGTTGTAAACCAACTCCCGGAACTGCTCGCCCTTCGAAAACTCGCCCCTGTGCAATTTGTGCTTCTTCAGCTCCTCTATAAGAAGAACCTTCTGGGAATTGTTCGTTAAAGAATTTTAATGCTTCGTTTACTGTGTTTAATACTGCCATTTTTTTCACCTCTCGATTCATTCATCATATTACTAATATTTAGATTTCTATACTAATTAAGTCACACAATCTCTAAATATGGGTCGGCCAAGTTTGTCGCGCTCCGAACTAGTCTGCCAAGCGCAGGTTGGTCGTCAGTCTGTCTTTCCCTAATATTAAGGAAATGCTAAATACCAGATTAGTAAAATATTATTACCTCCCCTACCCCAATTATCTCTCATTTGTTTAGTTAATGCACGAAGTAAACGAATGTAACATATGCACCGTTTGTAACATCTATCACATTTGTAACTTTTACAACATTTATTCGAGTTAATTTCATAATTCTAATCCCTTTAGCATCGGGGGTTCTGAAACAATAAAAAACGGGCACCTCCCCAAATTCGGTATAATGGTAGCGACGA